>CALJWY010000335.1 GCA_937974465.1 uncultured Lysobacterales bacterium
TGCGACTGGCTGAACAAAAAGGGATGATTGCCACCTGCGGTCAGTTCCTTCGGCAGCCATTGCAGGGCAGATGCCGTGGGGTCGGTCTTGTAATGAATATTTACATGCAGCGTTTGTTGCTGATCGTGCCCGTCAGGCAGGCTGATTTTCAGGGCCTGGCCGAGCTCTGGATGTTCCTGGCTGTACTCAAAGGCAGCTTCTATACCCGTTTCATCCGGGTCGCCCACCATTACGCGCTCGATGTGCAGGTCACGGGTGTCGAGGATGATATGGGTGGCAGTCGGATCCAGCCTGCGCATTTCAAGGGTCGCCTGGCCACGCAATTCCTGCTGGTCAAAATCAACGCTCAGGTCAAGCCTGAGGTGGTCGGTAACAAACTGGTCAGAGTTGGCAAAGGAAAAGTAATCATGGCTGATATCGAGCACCTTTGCCGCGATTGTTTCGGTTTCAGCAGGGTCATCATCCTGTGAGCAGGCAACAAGCATCAAGGACACCAACAATAGGGCAAACACGCGCATGATAAGGCAATCTCTGTTCTAAAGGAGTTGGCAAGTATAGAGAATTACCACGACAAGGTGCTACGATCACATGTAAGTTTCCATAATTCATTTTCACATGTCATTTTCCAGGGCGGTTCTCAAATGAAGGTCAACGGCAAACCCTATCGCTCCATCTGGTTGAACAACAATGGCTGGGCGGTGGATATCATTGACCAGACACGTCTGCCGCACGAGTTTGTTACCAGGACACTCGAAACCATGCAGGACGCAGCGCAAGCAATCAGCGTGATGCAGGTCAGGGGCGCCCCTTTGATCGGCGCCACAGCCGCCTATGGGCTGGCGCTTGCGTTACACGCAGACGCAGGTGATACAAACTTGCGGTGGGCCTGCGAGACCCTGCTCGCGACCCGGCCAACGGCCGTCAACCTGCGTTGGGCCCTGCAACGGATGGGTTTCGAATTGGAACGTCTGCCGGCTGATATGCGGGCTAAAAGGGCGTATCAAATGGCCGCGGAAATCTGTAACGAAGATGTTGATATCAATCATGCGATTGGCCAGCATGGTATGGATGTTGTCCGCAATTTGTGGGACAAGAAACCGCCGGATGCCGAGACGTTCAATATATTGACACACTGCAATGCCGGCTGGCTGGCGACGGTGGACTGGGGCACGGCATTGTCCGTGATTTACCAGGCCCACGACGACGGTATCCCGGTGCATGTCTGGGTGGATGAGACCCGGCCAAGAAACCAGGGGGCTGCGCTGACCGCCTGGGAGTTGGCAGCGCATGGGATTCCGCATGATGTCATCGTCGACAATGCCGGCGGTCACCTGATGCAGCACGGCCTGGTGGACATGTGTATTACCGGCACTGACCGTACTGCGCGCAATGGAGATGTGTGCAACAAGATCGGGACATATCTCAAGGCATTGGCTGCATTTGATAATGACGTACCGTTCTATGTCGCCCTACCCGGTCCAACGATTGACTGGCAGATGGCGGACGGGGTCAATGGCATTCCGATTGAACAGCGGGACAGCCGTGAAGTGACCCATGTTGCCGGCAAAAATAATGACGGTCAGGTCGAATCCGTGCAGATCACACCCGATGGTGTCAGTGCCCGCAACTATGCCTTCGACGTTACCCCGGCGCGCCTGGTTACTGGGCTGTTTACCGAGCGCGGGGTCTGTGAGGCATCGGAGTCCGGTTTGCTGGGGCTTTACCCGGAGCAAAAAGGACCGGGCAAATGACTGAAACCGCAAGGCAACAATTGATAGATGCTGCAATTGCCATGAACGCCAGTGGTTTGAACCAGGGGGCCTCCGGAAACCTGAGCATTCGCTCCGATGAAGGCATGCTGATCACGCCTTCCGGCATGGCATATGACAGTTTATCGGTACATGACATTGTATGGATGGATCTTGATGGCAACTGCCAGGGCCGGCGCAAACCTTCGACGGAGTGGCATTTCCATGCAGCCATTTATCAGCAGTACAGCCAGGCCAATGCCATTTTGCACGCCCATCCGGTTAATTGCACTGCGCTGGCCTGCCTGGGCAAGGGCATACCGGCATTTCATTACATGGTGGCCATGGCGGGAGGCAAGGATATCCGCTGTGCAGACTATGCCACCTTTGGCACGACCGAGCTTTCAGACCACGTTCTCAAGGCATTGCAGGACCGCAAAGCCTGCCTGATGGCCCACCATGGCCTGACCTGTTTTGAGAAAGACCTGCCACGGGTTTTGGCCCTGGCGATTGAGGTCGAACACCTGGCCGCGGTGTATGGCCGCATCCTGGCTATGGACAAAGCGAGTTTGCTGGATGATGCTGAAATGGACGTGGTGCTGGAGAAATTCAGGACTTATGGCGTACAGGAAACATAGCCGGTTCTGATGGTATAACGGGCAGCGGCGATTTCAGCGCACGGGCCTTGCACGCTAAAGTTCGCAATCAGTGCTTTTATATTTCGTTCAGAACTTCCCCAAGCTTTTGTAATAATAAATCCGCATTATCCTTTGAAAATACCAGCGGCGGGCGAATTTTCAGGACATTGTCATAAGCACCCGTTGAATTGATCAGAACACCGCGCTCCCTGAGCAAGTTAACCGCCTTGTTGGTTTTGGCAGTGGCCGGCTCACGGCTTTCCCTGTCACGCACGATATCGATACCTAAAAACAGGCCGCTGCCTCTAATATCGCCAATCAAGCTGTTATTTTCTGCTATATTCTTTAAACCCCTGATTAGATGTTCGCCGACATTCAGCGCATTTGCTTGTAAATTTTGCCGCTCAACCACGTCCAGCACGGCGAGTGCTGCCGCACAGGCAACCGGGGTGCCAGCAAAGGTGTTGAAGTAATGGGAGTGTTGCTGAAAAGCCTCTATAACCTCTTCTGTCGTCACCAATGCCGAGATTGGGTAGCCGTTGCCCATGGGTTTGCCCATGGTGGCGATATCCGGCACAACCCCATGGCTGTCAAAACCCCAGAAATGAGTACCGAGACGGCCAAAACCGGGCTGCACTTCATCGGCGATAAACAAACCACCAGCCTGGCGGACAATATCAACGGCTTTTCCGAGGTAACCGGGTGGCACGGTCGGCAGTCCTTCGTTGGAGAAAATGGTATCGACAATAAATGCTGCCGGACGATGGCCGTTCCGGGCCAGTTTTTCTATGGCAATACGCAAGTGGCCGGCGTATTTGTCAGCGGCCTCAGCATCATCTGCGTATAAACCCCGAAAACTGTCCGGTGCAGGCACGGTGACGATATTGTCGCCGCGCTTTTCGCTGGTTTGGTAACAGGTTGTGATCTGCGCGATTTGCCAGGATGTTCCATGGTAGGCATGGTCGGTGACAATCATGCCGCTGGCGCCGGTTTTGGCTCGTGCCAGTCTTAAGGCCAGTTCATTGGCCTCGGTGCCGGTGCAGGCAAACATGGCGATATCAAGACCATCGGGAAATTTCGCTGTCAGTTTTTCGGCATAGTCGAGGACGCCTTCATGCAGGTAACGGGTATGCGTATTCAATACCTGCGCCTGTGAACAAATTGCCTCGACCACGCGTGGATGACAATGACCCACATGTGGCACGTTGTTATAAACATCCAGGTATTTATTGCCATCCGAGTCAAACAGCCAGACACCCTCGCCACGCACGATGTGAACCGGCTTGTCGTAAAACAGGCGATACGCTTTACCAAGCAGTTTTTCACGTCGGTTCACCAGCAGTTTGGTTTTAGAGGGTTCCATGAATCGTCCTCGTCAATGTGCCAATTAATTCACGCGGGAAAACAGGCGTTGTGAATACGCGCTGTTTCGGTATCAGGATCCTGCTTTTGCAGGTTGATCAGGAAGGTCTTTGCGGATGCATAACTGACCATCAGGTAGTCCCTGTTCTCCGGGAACAGGCGTACCCGGTAGGAACCGATTAGCAAGCTGGTGACCAGGCGTGTCCTGATCAGGTCACCGAGCAGGCTCACTTCAAGCGATTCCAGCGGACGCACTTGATGATAGGCGGCAATCATCGGCAATGCCCCCTTTAGTGGATCTTCACCCGCAGCGAGTTGATAGGCGCACGCAATTCCCAGGTCAAAGATCAACGGGGATTTAACCATGTCTCCAAAATCGATAATCCCGCTGATGTGGTCTGGTTGTTCCCTGTTCACCAACACGTTACCGGGATGCATATCACTGTGGATGACCTGGCTGCGCAGCTTGCTCATGAACGGCATTACCCGTGCATCAAAACGGTCCAGTGTCTGCTCCATCAACAACTTGAGATCAACGTCCTCGATGTAGACCAGTAAATCACGTAGCGTGGTGGCCTGTTTCATGTCCCATAACGAAAGTGGGTTTGAGCCAGGATGTTCAAAACCCTGCAGGGCCTTACCCAATCTCGCCAACACCCGGCCCATTTTTGCGGCCATATCTGTATTGCTGGCGACACTTTCCAGCTCAATGCCTTCCAGCCAGCTCAAAACACGGACAAAGTGCGTTTCTCCGGCATGTCTCACACGGTAGTGCAGCTGTCCATCCATGCCGGGAATCACCCTGGGCAAAGGGAGGGCGGGGTCCCGGGCAGCAACATGCAGCAAGGCCTGGTTCTGAAAATCAATCACCTCTAGCTGCTCAGCACTGTTGGAAAACTTGATCACAAACCGTCTGCCGTCATCTGCCTCCAGGCGAAAATTCTGGTCACGCTCGCTGACCAGCAAGTGAGCTCGTGCATGGATCTGAAAATGATCTGCGGCAATTACCTCTGTTTCAAAAGCAGATAAGGCCGGCGGGGTCGTGGTTAGCATGGACTGCATACTTGCCTGGATTGATTCTGAGCTCATGACACAAGGGTAATTGAATTGTTTCTGCTTTATTAGCTCTAAATTCAATTAGAATCAAATACAGGATGACAAAGCAAAAGGTCGTGTAAGTATGAATAAGTTCTTGAAATGGTTGATCGCCGTTGTTGCCGTCATGGCAATCATGATCGTTATTATGGCCGTTGTAATACCAAAGATATTTGACCCCAATAACTACAAGGAAAAAATTCGCACGGCTGTGCTGGAGGAAACCGGGCGTGAGCTGACCATCGGCGGGGAGATGGAATGGAGTGTGTTTCCTACCATCGGCCTGGACCTCAACAGCCTGAGTTTGAGCGACCGCGAGGGCTTTACCGATCAGCCGATGTTACAGGTTACTGAGGCGACGGTATCAGTGAATCTGATACCACTTTTGAGTAAAAGAATTGAAGTGGGGCAAATCAGCTTGAATGGTGTCTCGGTTTACCTGCGTGAAAATGCAGCCGGTCAGAATAACTGGGAAGACCTCACCGGCGCCTCAAGCGCTGGCGCCGTGGCTGACTCTGCAATCGTGTCGGAAGTACAGCTTAGCAATGGCGAAGTCGCCCTGCACAACGTCAGCAGAAGCATCAACATGGAAAATTTCAGCGGAAGTATTCCTGCCGCTGGACTGGCGCAGGCCTTTGAGCTTGAGGGCAGCCTGTCTGTGAACCTGGTACAGGAAGCGGTTGCAGGTATCGTGCAGTTTGGCGGGTTGGTGCAACCCGCAAGCAATGGCAAGTGGCTCGGAATCGAAGGTATAGATGTTTCTTTTAAAGGCAGGCAAGGGTCTGCCGACGATGGGATCCCGCTGGAAGTGAACATGACGGCGAATGCGGAGGTTGATCTTGCCAGCGACCAGGCAAACCTGTCAGGTTTCATCTTCCGGTTTTTTGATATGGCCATCAATGGTGATCTCAAGGTAACGTCACTCACTAACGGGCCTTCGTATGCGGGCGATTTCCAGTTGCCGGAATTCAGTCCCAGGGCATTGCTCAAAAGCCTGGGCATGGAAGCGCCTGATACGGCAGATAGTGCTGCGCTGACAAAAATGTCGGGCAATTTGAGCATTGCGGGAGGGCCCGGAATAATCAGTGCGCAGAATCTGACCCTGAAGCTCGACAAGTCGACATTTACTGGCAATTTCGACATCAAGGGTTCTGACAACCCTGTACTGGCATACAGCTTTAAAATCGACCGATTGAACCTTGATGACTATTCACCCGTTTCCACTACAGCAGAAACGGAAAAAACCGGTGAAAATAGCGCCGAGCCCATCCAGGCTTTCGGGATCTTTTTTGTTCTACCTGGCGGTGGTGATTTGAGCATTGCTGAACTGGTGGCATCAGGGTTGACCATTACAGATATCAATGTCACAACAAGTGCTGATGTGAATACCCTGCGCATGATCCCGATCAGCGCCACGCTCTACGGCGGGCAACAGCAGGGTGATATCAAAATTGATATCAGCGGCAATCGGCCCATCCTGACAACCAACCAGGTTTTGACAGGCGTTCAGTTAGAGAAACTGCTGGCAGACCTGACCGGCGAGGCCAGGTTGCAGGGTACCGGTGATTTCTACATGAAAATACGTTCTGATATCAGCAGTTCGGACACGGCCCGGCGCAGCCTGTCGGGAGATATTGGTCTGTCTGTCCTCGACGGTGCTGTGATCGGAATTGATGTCAAGGAAACCATCGGCGCGATTGCCTCGGCGCTCGGTAAGCAGAGTAGTACAGCTAGTAATGAGCAGGTGAAAAAAACTGAGTTTGCCGAATTTATTGTCACCGGAATCATAGACAAGGGAATACTGAGCAGCGACGACCTGATGCTGCAATCACCAATCTTGTCCGCAACTGGAAAGGGCACCGTTAACCTGGTCAATGAAACGGTTAACTACACTCTCAATCCCGTGGTCTCCGATGTGGGAGTGGCAGGTGCTGAAAAGATCAGTGGTGTACCCATCCCGATCAAGATCACTGGCAGTCTTTATGAGCCCGATATTTCAGTGGACGTGATAGCGGGGTTGACCGGATCGCAAAAGGCAAAGCTTGATCAGAAAAAAGATGAGCTGGCCGGTTCATTGTTGGACAAGGTATTTGGTAGCAAAAAAGACAAGAAAAAGAATAAGAAAAAGGACGATAGCGGCGGGTGATAACCGGGTTATTAAGCCCAACCCGTAAGCTTTTACCCGCTCATTGTCTGAACGTAAAAAGGACTGCGTTCGAGATCCCGCCGGTTTCTCTCCCCTGGTGACACCAGGGGAGAGAAGCGGGAAGCAACAATAATAATTCGTTAAATTACTGCTGGCAGGAATATCAATTAAGCGGCCCGCCGTGAGCGTTGCCTCTGGCTCCTGCTATTTTGGGCCCTGCGGGGTGCTGCACGCCCACCCTGGTTGCGCCCGCGCCGTGATGCCGGTTTGTTGCGACCGTTCTTGATGGGCTCTGCCTTGATGCTCGCATCGGGTTCATAGCCTTCAATGGTGGTCTTTTTGATTGTCTGTTTCAGCAGGCGTTCGATGTCGGAAAGCAGTTTGTGCTCATCGACACAGACCAGCGAAACAGCTTCACCGTCCAACCCTGCACGACCGGTTCGTCCAATGCGGTGAACATAGTCTTCGGGTACGTTGGGTAGCTCGAAATTCACCACATGCGGCAGTTGTTCGATGTCGAGGCCGCGCGCGGCGATATCGGTTGCGACCAGTACACGTACCTCGCCGTTCTTGAAATCAGCCAGGGCGCGGGTGCGTGCACCTTGTGATTTGTTTCCATGTATCGCTGCGGCGGATAGGCCATCGTACTCCAGTTGCTGGGCAAGCCGGTTGGCCAGGTGCTTGGTGCGGGTAAAAACCAACACTTGCTGCCAGTTGCCCGTAGCGATCATGTGGGACAAAAGTTCCCGCTTACGAAGACGGTCAACCGGGTGAACAACCTGTGAAATTTGCTCTGCTGTTGTGTTGTCGCGCGCAACCTGGATTTCCATAGGGGAGTTCAGCAGGTCATTTGCCAGCTTTTTGATCTCCTGCGAAAAGGTCGCAGAAAACAACAGGTTTTGCCGGTCCGAGCGCAGGTGCTTCATCACTTTACGAATGTCATTGATGAATCCCATGTCGAGCATGCGATCGGCTTCGTCAAGCACCAGGGTTTCCACTGCATCGAGGCGTATCGTGCCACGTTGCATATGGTCGAGGAGCCGGCCAGGTGTGGCAATGACGATATCAACACCCCGGCGTAGTTTTGTGATTTGCGGATTGATACTCACGCCGCCAAAAATCACGGTTGATTGGAACGGCAGATATTGGCCGTAGTCGGCTACGCTTTCTGCAACCTGGGCGGCGAGTTCACGGGTTGGTACGAGAATCAAAGCACGCACCTTCCGTTTGCTTCCGGGTTCACAGGACATCTGCAATCGTTGTAAAAGGGGTAGCGTGAAACCGGCGGTTTTGCCTGTACCGGTTTGGGCGCCGGCCAGCAAATCGTGGCCTTCGAGAATATGTGGAATCGCTTGTTGTTGTATCGGGGTCGCTTCCTGGTAACCCTGTTTTTCTGTCGCGCGCAGCAATTCGGCCGAAAGGCCAAGTTCTGAAAATAACATGTATGAATTTACTCCGGGATCACCCTGTCCAAATTCAATGATTCATTCATTGATTGGGTCGGTCCGGGCTGATCTTTGATGGTGTCCAATACCTGCGAAAGTGCAGATCTTGGATATCTGGCACAGACCGAAGCGTGCCAGGACGGCGCGAACTATAACAATCTATAACATGACAATACAACAACTAATTCGCTAAGATCATGATGTCTCGAATTTTTTGAGGCAGGAAAACTTCAAAACAAGGGAGATTATTATGGGTATGATGTCAGAGTTCAAAAGTTTTGCCATGCGTGGAAACGTAGTCGATATGGCTGTCGGTATTGTGATTGGCGGTGCCTTTGGGAAGATCGTTTCCTCATTCGTCGCTGATGTGCTAATGCCACCAATTGGTATGTTGATGGGCGGAGTTGATTTTAAAGATCTGTCCGTTGTAATACAGGAAGCGGCCGGAGATGTGGCTGCGGTGACTATCAATTACGGCGCCTTTATTCAAACGGTTGTTGATTTCATCATCATAGCGTTTGCGATCTTTATGGTGATCAAAGCCATGAATAAAATGAAGAAAAAGGAAGAAGAAGCACCAGCGGCGCCACCCAAGCCATCTGCTGAAGTGGAGTTACTGACTGAGATTCGCGATTCCTTGAAAAGGTAAATAATCGCTGATTTTGATCTTATAAAAGCCAGCCCCGCATACAAAATGCGGGGCCGGCCTTTTTATACCTGATGAGTGGCCTGTTGGATGGCCTGTATCAATACGATTCTTCCACGGCCTCTTTGACCAGTTGGCTTAATTGCTTGTAGCCAAAGCTCGGCATCGGGCGTCCGTTGACAAAAAACTCCGGGGTTGCCCTGACTTTCAGAGCCTGGCCGTCATTCACATCCTGTTGGATGGTCCTGGCCACTTCCGGCAGATTCATATCAATATCAAGTCTTGCGTGATCCATGGCGAGTCCGTTCATCAGACCACGAGCCCGCATCGGCTGGGCAACATGGCCGGAAGTCCAACGGCGCTGGTTGCTGAACAACATTTCCAGGGTTTCCCAGAACTTGCCCTGCAAGTGGGCGGCTTCCAGCAACTTGACCACCTGGTCAGAGCCCGCGTGCAAGGGAGCGTAACGCATCATTACCCTGACCTTTCCAGGATATTGATCAACCAGCTTTTTGACCAGCGGATAGAAATCGGCACAGGTTTCACAAGCCGGATCGAAAAATTCAACAATGGTTACCTTTGCGTCTTGCGGTCCTTTAACCGGCGCACCATCTCTTTCCAGTGCCTGCCGGTTCTTGTAAGTGGATTCGCCAAGCAGGGAGAGTTCCTGTTTCTGGTACAGGACCGCAGCGACAATAAATGCCAGTAAGATGATTGCCAGGCCGGAGATAAATAGAGTTTTGCGACTCATGATGATTCAATCCTATGAGTTAAATACAGCAAGATACCAATCAGGCTGAAAGTCAAAAAAGAGAGGGAGGGGATATTCAAAAATCCAAGCAGGGTGATATGGGTTTCGGAGCACGGTATACCCCCTACACACGGCTGGGCGCTTTCCGGAATGATCCCTGCGATAAGAAGTACCTGGAACAATGATATCAGCCAGCCTATTGCGGTCAGCCAACCCGCGAACCGAACGGCTTTAGGCTCATATGGAAACAGGCTCAAGGCAAGGATCAAGACCAGGGGATACATGGCGATGCGTTGATACCAACACAACTCACAGATGGGAACATCCATGATTTCGCTAAAAAAAAGGCTGCCCATGGTGGCAATGGTGACCAGCACCCAGGCGAGAAAAAGCAACGGCCAGCCAGCCTGGATATTGGCTATGGAGCTAGAATTTTCCACGTCTGCTATCTCTTGAGTTGATATAAATATTAGAAACGAAACTCAAATGTCGCGCCAAAAACTGCTGCCGGATCATAACTGCTTTCTTCAATGACGTCACCCAAAGCATCCTTGAGCTTGAGTTTTCCAGCAATTTCAACACCGGCAAAAACCGACAGGTTGAGCTTGGGGCTGGGGTCCAGCATGGCAGTAAACACCAATGGCAGAGATTGGTCACGGCCGACGCCGCCGGCTGCCACGCCCTGGTCGTCGAGACGGAATTCGATATCTTCATAACGACCGGCAATACCGAGCGTCCAATCTTCGTTCAGCTCATAACCCAGTGTCAGGCCCGGGCCCTGTGACGCAGCCAGCCCACGACCGGTGGAAAGACTCCAGCGGTCCGTGATGTTCCAGTCGATTGCGAGTATGGGGAAGAACTTGGTGCTCTCCTCCAGTCTTGAGAAAACACCGAAACCAGGCCCAATGGTCAGTGTGTCATTGATGCGCCATGCTGCGGCGGCCAGCAAGCCATAGGTTGTGCTGTCGCCGCTGCGGCTGCCTCTTTCGCCATCCATGCGGGCAGTGGGGATCAGGAAAACCGAGCCTTTGTCACCAATTCCAAAACGCCAGGTGACAGAAATGCGACTATCTTCAATTTTATTCCAGGGCTCACCGCCACCCAGACCGGTCAGGTCGTTAAATGAATAGCTGGATCGGCCGCCCCCGATAGAAACTCCAATCGAATCCCGCATACTCCAGCCGTAGTCAAGACTGGCGCCAACGAAGCTTCGATCCATTGAAAAACCGCCGCTGCTGTCGGACAAATCCACCTCGGACTGATGTAGGCCGCCTCCTTCTATTTTGAAAACAAAACGACTGGGTGCCTGCGCCTGTGCCGTGAGAGGCATGACACAGATCATTGCAGAGGCCAGGATAAAATTCCTGATGCTTAATCTTTCGTGGACCATTAAAGGCTTTAATCGATTGAAAAATAACAAAACTCCGGCTCCTGAGTGTAGGTAAAGGCGCCTAGCCTAACCGTTTGCGCGGCAAATGCCAAAATATTAGATGCAAATGACTGCTTTATTGCCGATTAAAGCAACACGCTCCGGTAAAAGCACTGGCGGCAAAGCAATCGATTGATTGCTTGATGCAGGTCATTCCGCCTTGTATTTGAATGTGATTGACTCACGGTAACGCTCTTAAGATTCAGCGTTAGCAGCCCAGTTCAAGATACAAGCCTGATACCGACAGAGCGTAAGCAACCTGGAGGCACAGAAATGAACAGGAAGGCCGTATTACTCACAGCATCTTGCCTATTGAGCGTAAGTGCGAACGCACTGGCGTGCGAATACAAGTCTGGTGAGACAAAGTTTCTGGATTACGCCAACTGTCGTTATGGCGAAGACAACATCGAGGTCATTAACCTGCCTGAGAGTTCTAACTGGGAGACCTGTATATATCATTTACAGGCCTTTCGACCGGAAAAACTGCTGGCGGTTACCAAGCAGGATGGCGACAAGGAAATGGCCAGCATCAATGACCGTTCCCAAATTGGAAACCCCTGCTACCTCACAAAGCAGCATTGTGATCAGGCTTTAGAGGCCTCAAAGCATTAAGGCAGACAGATTAGGCGCAAAACTGTGTGCCGGGTAAAGGCCGGCAACACAGCATCGCGGCTGGTCAGCCACAAAAAGATGGCAACCTATTGGCGCGCAGCACTCGAGTCGATATGGCGTCTGAGCCACAGGTATGCCATCAGGCCAACGGCCAGGTTGGCCAAGGTGCTGGCTGCAAACAGACCGTTCAGTCCAAACAGCCAACGCCCGGCAAAGGCCAGCGGCAAGAACACAAATATTACCCGGGTTGAAGAAATCATCACCCCCGGGAGCGGGCGTCCGGAACCGTTGAATCCCGCATTCACCGACATCACGATTCCGTAGGCACCCCAGCTCCAGGAAACGATCCAGATGTACTGGGTGGCGACGGTTTGAATGGTCGCTGAATCTGTGAACAGGCTGGCCAGGTAGGGAGCCAGTAAACTCATGCTTCCAGCAAGCAGCAGACCAAAGCCTAGACAAAAACGCATGATCAGCAAGCGGGCCTCGTGTAAACGATCAAACCGTTTGGCGCCGTAGTTCTGGCCGAAAAATGGGCTGGAAACTGCGGATAAGGCATAGAATGGAATCAATGCCATGGGCTCCAGGCGCATGGCGATGCCAAAGCCGGCAACCGCATCAACGCCAAAGCTTGCCAACATAGCGACGACTATAGCGCTGGACAGGGGAATGATGGCATTGGTGATCATGGCCGGGATGCCAATCTTCAACATATGCTTCCAGGAACTGAGTATGTCTGCGATTGGCGCGAAAACACTCGCGAATACCTGCAGTCGACGGTGCAAATGCCAAAGTGTAAATACCAGCATGATAGCGACGGAAACCAGTGTTGCGACTGCTGCCCCCTGGATTTCCAGGCGGGGAAAGCCCAGCCAGCCAAAAATGAACAGGGGATCAAGCGCCAAGTTAAGCAAGGCAGCGCTGGTAATGATCTTGCTTTCAAGCAGGGCATTACCGCGTGCGCGGATAGACGCAAGACAGGTCCACAAGGCCACATCCATGGGCGCGACCCAATACCAGACTTTCATATAAGCGTTGATTTGCGGAAGCAGGTCAGCCGGTGCGCCCAGCAACCCAAAAACAGGCTCGATGGTTGCAAGGCCTATGAAGCACAATACCAGGGCACACAGGGCCGCCAAAATCGCGGTATCTGTGGTCAGTCGTTTTGCCAGGGTTTGATTGTCCTTCCCCACGGCCCTGGACACGCAGGAAGCCGCGCCTGCTTCAAAACCGATGCCGATACCATACAGCAACCAGATCACCGGCAGCGTGAAGCCAATCGCAGCCAGCGGTGCATCACCCAGTTGACCGATAAAAAACAGGTCAACCGCCTCAAAACTGAAAATGGCAACCAGGCCAAGTGCGAATGGAGTGCCCTGACGCCTCAGGTGTCCGCCAACCGGCCCCTTGGTCAGATCAATGGCCACCTTCCAACGTCCTTTCCTTTAACATCAAGGTGATGTCGTGCTCTGCCTCGTGCTGACAGGCCAGCCTGAATCCTTTATTGCGTAGTGGTTTGGGTACTAAACCCTGCTCAATGGATGTCTCAGGTGGCGGGTTTTCGGATACCACTTGAACCCTGCATTTGCCACACTCCCCGCCACCGCCGCAGATAGAAGGCAGGTTGATATTGTGGGTGGCCAGGGACAGAAAGAGATTGCTTCCCTTTCTCAGGCTGATGATTTTAGGTTCCGCTAATGCAGGGTCGATCAAGGTGATTAAAACCTGCTCGCGTTGACCGGTAAGATTTAAAAAGTAGAAATCATGACGTGTAAAACTGCCGAACAACAATATAAAGCCGCTGAGCCCAAGCCATATCGAGATCAGTGACACGATAATTATCAGGATGTTGTTGAAATCCTGCCGCTCCTGATAATCCATGATGTGGAGCATCCAGAAAAAGTCCCTGACACGCCAATATTGATTGCGGCGCTCCAACACATCACCCGTTGATGCAGAGATGTAGATCGCTGTATCCGCTTCATCTGAGAATTGTACCTTCCAGTAAGGACCGGAATGATTGCGTGTCTCGAGGTCGGGAGCGATACCTGCAGACGTAGCGGTGATTGCGCCTTTGCCGGTGAAGTCCCGGCGGGCCAATTCTTCGGCGTCTGCCTGGTCGAATACGAGAATGGAACCATCGATTGCATTCACCAGTTTTTCGCCGTCACCGGCCCTGATCCTGTATACCGGTTGTTCGCGGACGACAGCCAGGTTGATCGCGAACGCATCAGCGGTAAGCGGACCAGGTAATTGATCGGCTTCCAGCAAAACGCCCGGCGGCAGTGGTATCGGGTTGGCGATGCCTGTGTTCATCCATTCGCGGCCGTTGACCTTGGCCGGGTCGAGTACGCTGATGACCAGGCCGCTGCTCAGCCACAACAGTACTTGCAGGCCGATAATCAAACCCACCCACTTATGAAGCTTTTTGAGAAACGACATCATGGATTGGTTTCGCCCATGTTTTGCCGCTTTTTGCTGCGCCGCCCCGGAAAACTGTATACAAGCAACCATACACCGCTGATAGCGAAAATCAGGCCGGTGATCTGGGCCACTTTCAACAGGTTGTTGTGGGCATCTGCACGTTCCTGGTAATCCATGATGTGCAACATCCACAGGAAATCAAAAATTCGCCAGAACTGGTGGCGACGGGTGGCCAGGGCACCTGAATACGGGTCGATATAAAAGCTGGTCGAATAACGGTCATCAAAATCAATACGCCACAAGGGCAGCCGTCGCGTTTGAATTTCCATGGGCGGGTCTGATTCAATCAACGTGGCGCGCACTATCCGGGCTTTGCCATTGAAATGATAGATCGCAATTTCTTTGGCGGTGTCTTCAGACAGTGGTGAAACAAGCTGCCCATTATGCGGATCGAACAAATACCGATCTTCAGCAGTGGAGACCGTGTAAAAAGTTTTACCCATAACCGCTTGCAGGCCAATCTGCTTAGCCTCCGGGTAGTTGGTCTTTAAATCGTTAATGCTGAGCGTGGGTGAAGTCGGGATCTTGATGGCCTGCTGCATATTTTTAACCAACGAATCACCATGGATAAAATCGATATCAACCACGACCATGTAGAGGCCGGAGGCCAGCCAGATCAAAATTTGCAAACCGACAAATAGCCCGAGCCATTTGTGCAGGTTGCGCGCAATGACAGCGCGTTTGAGCACTAAGGAGACCCCGGTTTATTCTGCGTGAAGCGGAAAAGCCGCAAGCGGTTGGCGTTGCTGACCACGGTGACCGACGAAAACGCCATCGCAGTGCCGGCAATGATCGGGTTCAGCAACATGCCAATCAGGGGATAAAGCACACCGGCCGCAATCGGGATACCCAGGGAGTTGTAAATAAACGCGCCAAACAGGTTCTGCCGTATATTGCGCATGGTGGCATTGGAGACTTCAATCGCATCTGCGACCCCGTAAAGCGACCCGCGCATCAGCGTGATGTCGGCACTTTCGATGGCGACATCCGTGCCTGTACCAATGGCAAATCCGACGTTGGCCAGGGCCAGGGCTGGTGCGTCATTGATGCCATCTCCGGCCATGCCCACGATTTCACCCTGCTGCTGCAATTCAGCCACATGGTTTTTCTTGTCCTCCGGCAGCACGTTGGCGCGTACTTCATCGATGCCCACCTGTTTGGCGACGGCTTCAGCCACGTGTTGGTTATCACCCGTCAGCATCACGATCTTCAGGCCGTTGGCGTGCAGTCTCTTTATGGCTCCGGGTGATTCCGGTTTGATTGGATCTGCGACAGCAAAAATCGCCAACAACTGTCCATCTGACGCGAGGAAGACAGTGGTGTAGGCCTTGTCGGCCATACTGGCAGCAGTTTGCAGTGACTCCTCGGTGAGCTCTATACCGGATCTTGTCATCAGGGATTCATTGCCCATCAGCAATTGGTGCTCATCAACTTCGCCGGTAATTCCCTGCCCGGTGATCGAGAAAAATGCCTCGGTTGGCAGCAGTTCCAGTTGCTGCTGTTTGGCGGCTTGCAGGAAAGCCAGGGCCAATGGGTGTTCGGAGGCCGCTTCTAGGCTCGCAGCCAGCAACAATGCGCCGCTCTCTGTCTGCTCACCCAGCGGCCTGATCTCAACCACCTCCGGTCTGCCGGCTGTAATGGTGCCGGTTTTGTCCAGCACGATGGTCGTGAGTTTACTGGCGGTTTGCAGAGCCTCCCCGTTGCGGATCAAAACCCCGGCTTCGGCTGCTTTACCGATACCCACCATCACGGACATGGGTGTTGCGAGGCCCAACGCACAAGGGCAGGCGATGATTAAAACGGTAACCGCGGTGACGATAGCGTAGACAAACCGGGGCTCGGGACCCAGGAAAAACCAGGTCACGGCGGCGACCATGGCAATCAACATCACTGCGGGCACAAATACCGCCGCAATGGTGTCAGCCAGTTTGCCGATTGGCGGCTTGGAGTTCTGCGCCTGTCGCACCATCCTGATGATGCGTGCCAGGGCAGTATTGGCGCCCACGTGTGTTGCCTGATAAACAACGGTGCCGGTTTTGTTCAGGGTGCCAGCGGAGACCACGTCTTGTATGGATTTTTTGACCGGCAGGGGCTCTCCCGTCAACATGGATTCGTCGATATTGGTCTGACCTTCCGTCACGATGCCGTCCACCGCAATCTGCTCACCTGGCCGCACGCGCACCAGGTCGCCAATCACCACATCGCTGATGGGGACGTCTATTTCTTCATCTTCTCGAACCACGCGAGCGGTTTTTTGCTGCAGATCAAGCAGTCGACGAATGGCCTGCGAGGTCCGGCCCCGCGCCCGTTGCTCCAGGGCCTGGCCGAGGTTAACCATACCGATGATGATCACCGCTGCTTCAAAATAAACATGGCGGGCGATTTCGGGCACCAGCGCAGGAAACAACACGATGATGGTTGAATACAACCATGCGGTGCCGGTTCCCAGCGCGATCAGCGTATCCATGGTCGCAGAGCGGTTTTTGAGTGACTGGTAGGCGCCCTTGAAGTAGTGCCAGCCTGTGTAATACATGACAAGACTGGTTATTACTGCAATCAATAACCATGCTGCATGCAACAGGCTCCATTGCGTGCCGATGGCGGGCATATTCATGCCAAAGATCATCAACAGGACACCCGTGCCCAGGGCCAGCAAGGTTTTACGTATCAGTGTGTTGAACTTGTCCTTATTGACCTGGTCATCCGCTTCCAGTGACTGGACCTGGTCAATCACGGCTTCAAAACCAGCGCCTGCAACGGCCGCAACCA
>CALJWY010000336.1 GCA_937974465.1 uncultured Lysobacterales bacterium
CGCGGGCACTATTTTGAACACTCGGGTCCGCTGCCGTTTTCACACCTGGTCTACCCCTTGCCCGACGCCACCGGCCTTGGCATCCATGTGACGCCGGACACCGGTGGCCAATACCGGTTCGGACCCGATGCAGAGTATTGTGAAACCCTTGAATATGATTTTGATGAGTCGAGACGGCCAGGTTTTATCCAGGCCATCCAAAACTGGTATCCAGACCTGGATGAGACGCGTCTGCACCCTGGTTTTGTAGGTATCCGTCCAAGCCTGCAAGGCCCCGGCGAGGGGCCCGCAGATTTCATGATCTCGGGACCTTCAGAGCATGGCATAAAGGGCCTGGTAAACCTGTTTGGTATCGACTCACCCGGGCTTACAGCCTGCATTGCAATTGCGGAAGTTGTTGAGGCCAGGCTCGCTGCGAGCGCCTGAATGTTCACACGTCAGCCTTGCTGACCCGGCAGGTTAGAAAAAATCAGCGCCCGGATGGTCCGGGGCCTGTTGCCCAAGTTTTTCAACCCGCGATCAGGGGGTTACATTACCAGCCAATTTCTTCTGCTGTCACAGGGCCTATCACGCACGATGCAAGACTGGCCGGATAACGCCATCGTGATGCTGATACGGCAATTCTCCCGCCCATGATCTCTGCCTTGTTCTGCGGGTAACGCGGTTGCTTTTCAGGGTATGCGAGACCGGCAGGTACAGTTGGCTGACCGGTAGAAAAATCATACTTGTCAGTCGCGCCGAGAATATGCAGCAGTTCATGCGTGATGACAATGCGGTTGCGTGCTGACTTATTGCGCGATGCAACGGCATTAACCAGGCCGTAGCTGCCGTTCTTGATCCCCACGGATCTTTCCAGTAATTCGCCGGGGTTGCCTTTCTGATACAGAATAAACATGCGAATATCATCCGGAGCCAGATCATCCTGACCGCTTTGCCGCCAGGACCACCAACGCATTTTCAAACTCCACCAGGCAACTTTCAAACCCGAGTTCTGCCCAGGTAAAACCGGTGGTATATCCGTTAACGGCCGCGCCACCTGGATCACCACGGGTGATTCAAGCTGACGTCCATGGCGTGACGCCTGGCGCTGCATGAAATCGCCAATATCCCTGAAAGAGGCGGCGTCCAGCCCGTCGACATAACGCCGCACGCCGGGATCTGTGTCCAGCAGCACGGGATAGATGGTTATCCATAGTGGTTTTTCCCAGCTGCTGAAACGGCCACCGGTCAAAAACTGGTTGCCGGCAACGACCACCAGGATGGTTAGTAAAATAGCGATACGAATGTATCGAAACATCGTCGGGTTATCCGCTGGCGACGCGCGCGCTGGGCAGGAATTGTTCCCTGCAACCCCCCGCTCGTCCTGCTATCGCCGAGGCCGGGCGGGCAGGAGCAGTTCTTCCTAAAGTACTTTTTGCAACGCGTGGTTCTGCGGCCTCAAAGCGATGGCTTGCAGGTTGATCCAGGCTCACACTGTCAGACATGGCTAAGATCCGGCGATGGTCATCTTGCCCAGCAGGATGGAACCGGTCTGTATACCGGAACGGTCATCCACATCGGTACCTGCCGCCTCGATATTGAGAAACATATCTTTCAGGTTGCCTGCAATCGTGACTTCATCAACGGGAAACTGGATCTCGCCGTTTTCTACCCAAAAGCCGGCAGCACCGCGGGAGTAGTCCCCTGTGACGATGCTGACGCCCTGCCCCATGACCTCGGTCACCAGCAGTCCGGTACCCATTTGCTGCATTAATTCGCTGGCAGAAAACCGGCCTGGCTCAAGCAGAAGGTTGTGGACACCACCCGCATTGCCGGTGGTCTCAAGCCCCAGCCTCCTGGCCGAATAACTACCCAGCACATAACCGGTCAAGCGACCGTTTTCGACAATATTACGCTCACGTGTCGCCACACCCTCTGCGTCGAACGTGGCACTTGCAGGGCCCCTGGGCATGAAGGGATGTTCTGATACCGTCACCCAATCAGGAAACAGTTGCTGGCCGACCGTATCTTTCAAAAATGAAGTGTTTCTGTACAGAGCACCACCGGATATTGCCCCGACAAAATGGCCCAGCAGCCCACTGGCAACTTCGGGGGCAAACAGGATGGGTACTTCGCAGGTAGGTATATTGCGTGCGCCCAGCCTCATCACGGTTCGGCGGGCCGCCTCGCGGCCGGTGTCTGCAACACCCTCAAGATCACCAAAAGAGCGACGGGAATCGTACCAGTAGTCACGCTGCATGGATTCACCCTGACCGGCAATCAATACACAGCTTTGTCCAAAACGGGTGCCGTTGCTTCTACCGCTGAAACCATCTGAATTGGCAAATACATTCAAACCATAACTGGCCGAGGCCGATGCACCGTCAGAAATGGCAACGTCGGGATGTTCCAGACCTGCCGCTTCACAGGCAAGTGCGCGATCCATTGTTGCCTCTGCATCCAGTGGCAACGGATGCCACAGATCGAGATCCGGGAACTCGGTCGCCAATCGGTCTGCAGGCGCCAGGCCATTGCAGGAATCTGCCTGGGTGAAGCGGGCAATATCAACAGCCTTTTCCACACAGGCCCGGATGGACTCTGACCGCAGATCACCACTACTGGCGTGCCCCTTGCTGTTATTGATGTAGACACTGATACCAAGCCCACGATCGCGGGCATGTTCCAATGTCTCTACCTCGCCATTGCGGACATTAACATTCAGTCCATAATGAATGCTGGCCGAGGCTTCAGAACAATCAGCACCCAATTGACGTGCGTACTCAATCGCCTGCTGCGCGTTGTCAGCGAGTTCCCCAAGTTCCCGGTCGCGGTCAGGTACAGCCTGGGCTACGATATTTGCATCTGTCATCTACTGTTGTGTCCTGTATTATGTTTCATTTAAACGCTGGTAAAAGGGATGAACTGCGGAATGCATCCCACAAAGGAACGACCCTTGCCTTGCGGTCGATCCAAAGAAAAACCTGAATTTGCATGATTGGATTGCTGAGCTGAGCTGACATGAACAACCAAACCCCTGAAAACGACTCGCTGGAAGTCAGCAAAAGTCAACGCAAACGCGAAGCCAATGAGCTTCTGGACCTGGCCAAAAACCTGATATCCATGCAGGAATCCAGGCTTAATGGCCTGCCACTTGATGACACCCTGCGTGA
>CALJWY010000337.1 GCA_937974465.1 uncultured Lysobacterales bacterium
CTGGTGTTTTCCGGGCAGGATGAAATCTGGTTCACCATGCAATGGAGCAATTTTGTCGGTCGCCTGAACAAGCGCAGCGGCGAAATCGAACTGGTGCCCATGCAAATCGAACAGGCGCGGCCATACGGCATCAAGATGGACTCCAAGGGCCAGCCATGGATTGCACTGTTGGGCACCAACGGGCTCGCCACGGTCAACCCCAGGACGCTGGAGCTGCAAATCATTCGCTTGCCCCGTGAAGACGCGCGACTGCGAAGACTGGTCATTACCCGCGACGGCCTGGTCTGGTATGCCGACTACACGCAAGGATATATCGGGAACTACAATCCTGAATCGGGTGAATTTAAAGAATGGAAAACGCCGAGCGAACAAGCTGGCCCCTACGCCATGGCCGCCGACAACCTCGGCCGGGTGTGGTTTGTAGAAACCTGGCCTCAGCCCAACCTGCTGGTGGGTTTTGATCCCCTTCCAGGTACTTTTTTTAGTGTCACGCCAATACCAAGTGGGGCCGGCGCGGTTCGTCACATGGTGTATGATGCGCCCCGCAACAGCCTCTGGTTTGGCACCGACACCAATAACCTGGCACAGGCTGTTTTACCCTGAGACCTGTTCCACAACCCAGCGTTTGACCTCATCCTTCAACACCTCCAGGGGCACCGAGCCCAGTGCGAGGATGAAATCGTGAAAAGCCCGAATATCAAATCCTTCACCCAGGCGACTCTCGGCCTCATGACGTAACTGCCAGATGGTGTATTCGCCAAGTTTGTAGCTCAAGGCCTGCGCAGGCCATGAGATATAGCGGTCAATCTCGGTGGTGACCTCATGGATGGACAAGGCCGTATTGCTGGCGAGGTAATCCAGCGCCTGCTGCCGGGTCCAGCCCTTGGCATGAATGCCGGTATCGATCACGAGACGGCAGGCACGCCACATCTCGTAGGTCAGGCGGCCGAAATCCTGGTAGGGCGTTTCGTAGATACCCATTTCCACCCCCAGTTTTTCGGCGTACAGAGCCCAACCCTCTCCATAGGCGGAAATGTAATCATTGCGTCTGAATTCCGGCTGTTCACCTTGCTCCAGCGCCAATGCGCCCTGCAGGTGATGACCCGGCGCCGCCTCGTGCAAGGTCAGGGCGGGCAAGGTATATAGCGTGCGGCTTTCCAGAGCGTAGGTGTTTACCCAGTAATAACCGCCCCGGCGAGCTGATAAGGGAGAGCCCACATAACGACCACTGGTGAAAAAAGGCGCGATATTGTCGGGTACCGGCGCCACGCCATAAGGCTGACGTGGCAATTTGCCAAATAGCTGGGGCAGGCGGCCATCGGTCTTCTTGGCAAAATAGGACGCTTCCGCCAGCAACTCATGCGGTGTTTTGGCATAAAACTGAGGGTCGGTTCGAAGAAACTCGAGAAACGCGGCAAAACTACCCTCAAATTCCAGTCCCTTGATGATGGCATCCATTTCGGCCCGAATGCGGGCCACTTCTGACAGGCCAAGCTGGTGAATTTCGTCTGCAGTCATGTCTACCGTGGCATATAGGTAAATCTGTTCTTTGTAGAAGCGCTCGCCGTTGGGTAACTCACTTGCACCCAGGCTCGTTCGCGCACCGGGTACATATTCATCTGCAAAAAAGTCCAGCAATCTCTGGTATGCGGGTATCACCCCCTCCATGATCGTGCTTTTGGCATCTGCCAGCAGGACCGGTTTCACCTCTTCAGGAATATTTTCATCGAAGCTCAGGAATGGTTGGTAAAACGCGCTGCGCTCGAGGACTTCAACCAGTTGCTTACGGATCGGTACTTCACGTCCATCGAGGATCACCCGTGGCTGGGTCATACCAGTGCGCAGGCCTTCACGCATCAACCCGATGTACTCGTCCATGACCACCGGCAATTCTTTAAGACGCGCCAGGTAATTACGGTAATCGTCTACAGAGCTGAATTCGGTTTCCTCTCCCCAACGGTTCCATGACATGTAAAAACCCCAGTCACTGGTGAACGGAATCAGGTAGCCGCGGGTTTCATAGTTGGCGATAAACTGGTGTACCTGGCGTGCAAAAATCCGGTAGTTGATACATTCCTCGTGCTCCAGCCTGTCACAGGATATGACAGCAAGATCAAGGTTGACCTGTTTCCAGAATTCGTAACGCCTGAGTTGGTCTTTTTCGGCCACGTGGGCAATTCTGTCGGCGTAACCTTCAACCCCGTTGTCACGTGCGAGCGACGGGAACTCGTTCATTCTGAACTCCCAGTCTCTTTTAAGCAGCGCCTGGAATACATCACTGTCTTCGCCTGCATGGGTATTGATCGATACTGCAATTGCCACTACGGCTATAAATAATCTCATTGTTTAGTTCCTTTCCTGTCACTCACCAGGAGGCCAAGTTCGGCACCCTTACTAAGTTTATTGATTCCTGCATATTTTTCAGCTGATTACATCCAGGCCTGACACCAGCTCTTCCAATATGGCAATAAGTTCATTCATCGCCCTGATACCACCTGCAACATCCTGGTCTGCTACCGTGCGGGCCAGTCCACCAAGTAGTCGCGCCGAATATGCCAGGTCCAATTCATTGCGGTACAAATACCACGCACGCCGGCACTGGCTGCGCATGGATACTAGTGCCTTGACCAGGAACTGGTTCTGACAGGCGACATCCAGTAATTCGTCGAGTCGGTATCCCAGGTTAAATAGCGTTTCAAAATCGTCATCGATACTTTCAAAATGTATGGCCAGGTTTTCGAAGGCGCGGCGCTGTTCAGGCGTTGCGCGCTCTGCCGATTTCACCACCATCAAGCGCTCAAGAACTTTGCGGATTTCGATAATCTTGGTCAGGTCTGAACGTTTTAACGCCGTAACCATGAGACCCTTTCTGGGTAACACCTGTACCAGACCTTCAGCTGATAGCCTCTGGACTGCTTCGCGAACCGGTGTACGGCCGATTTGTGCCTTCTCCATCAGTTCTTTTTCTGATATCAGTTCACCTGGCGCCAGGCGGAGAGTCACTAGCTCCCCTTCAAGCAGGTGATAAGCCTGCTCCGCCAGGCTGAGATCCATCAGTGACTGTTTGAAGGTTACGGTCATGAGATTCGATATGGCAAATAGGCCTAATATATTACTGATATATCTGTTAAAAGTCAATCTATTCAATCGCTAAGCATCATATCCGCTGCATACAGCAGAAAGGAGCTTACGAATAGGCGGCCACTCGATATCATTGCCGCCCTCTCATGAAAAGAATCTGACTCCAACAATATCAGGAGCTCTGTTACCATGGCTTCAGCAACGACACCCCCTCATTGACTGATGAGAAATTGATGACTGATCGCTCTCCTCTTATTGGTATCCTTGGTGGCATGGGTCCGCAGGCCGGTCTCGACCTGGCCGACAAACTTATCAAGCTGACCCGCACAACAAGCGATCAGGACCACATACCCTTTGTTCTGTTCTCGTTTCCGGACAAGGTCGCAGACCGGACCTCATTTCTGCTCGGCCAGGCCAAAGTCAACCCGGCTTACGCCATTGCCGAACAGCTCACAAAAATGTCCGCCATGGGTGTCACCATCGCAGCCATGGCCTGCAATACGGCCCATGCAGCTCCAATATTTGATGTGGTTCTTGGCTTGCTTAAGGAAAAAGAGGTTGAGCTAAAAATTCTG
>CALJWY010000338.1 GCA_937974465.1 uncultured Lysobacterales bacterium
GATAGGCATCAGACGCGCCCTGCGGAATCCCACCCTCTGTGGAATAGAGCATATCGGTTACAGCCTGGATCTTGGCCAGGAGCTTCGAGCGCTCGTTGGCGATCTGAACCAGGGTGGTTCCCACCGCCGTCATGTTGCCCTATAGTTCCTTGGCGGCACCCACGATATTTTCGGCCAGATTTTTCGCCTCTCTGGAGTCTAATTCAGTTGCTTTGGTCGTGACCTCATCCGAAACCTCCATGGCTTGGATGATGGCCCGGCTCACCTCGGAGTATTTGTCCCGAATTTCGATCCACAGCGCGAATTTGGCGTCGGCGTCGGCCTGCGAATATGTCTCGTTGGGGTTCATGAAGACCTGGAACTGTTGCGCATGGGTGACCCCGTCGGCGCTCAATTGCGCTGTATACGTCCCCGGTTTGGCCACCGGCATAATGCCGGGCCTGGGCTTGCCGGGAATGGCTAAGGCATTGGGGTACATCATGTTCCAGACAAATCGATTCAGGCCTTCATCGTGTGAAATAGCATCTCCACTGAATGAGACGATCTCCTTTCCGGCATCATCCAAAATCGTCAAACTGACGTCCTGCGCTCCGGCGACCAGGGTGTAATAAATGATGACACCATCTGGCTTGGCATCGCCCGCATCAAGAAATTTACGCCGCCGCTCTCCATTGACCACACCCTGTTCGATGAAGGTGTGACCAGGACGGTGGTTCTGAACGAAGTAGTTTTTCTGTCCTTCAAAGACACCCCCTCCGTACAGCTTCCACCACGTTTTACCGAAACGGTACGTGTCGCGCGGTTTAATCAAGTTGTTGGCGGTTGCACCATCGGTCATGACGCGTAACGGTGTTACGTCATCAAGCACCCAAAGTCCCCGCCCATGGGAAGCAACGACCAGGTCTTCGTCCTTCTGGATGATGTGATAGACGGGAACCCGCGGGAATCCATTTTCCAGACGTTGCCACGAGGCGCCGTCGTTCAGAGAATAGTAGATTCCTGTCTCGGTGCCGACAAAAAGCAGGCCCTTGCGTACTGAATCTTCCCAGATTGTCCGTGTGATCTGGTCTTGGGGAAACGCGTCGGAAATGTTTTGCCAGTCCTTGCCGGAGTTGGACGTTTTAAAGAGATACGGTCGCCGATCGTTATCACCCTTGAGGCGGGTCACGGCGATATAGGCAGTCGCTGCATCATGGGGTGATTCGATAATCTCGACTATTTTACTGTCTTTCTTGAGCTTTCTGGGTGTGACATCTTCCCAATTTTTACCGTCATCCCGGGTGAGATAGACCATCCCGTCATCGCTGGCAGTCCAAATGGTACCTTCATTGAGTCTGGATACGGCCATTCGGATCACCACGGTCGAGATTTCGGCGCCCGATGTCTCAACGGCCAGATCACCGCCAGGCACAATCTGCTTATCGGGACTGTTGGTTGTCAGATCAGGACTGATTCTTTCCCAATGCATGCCCTGATCAAGCGATTTGAACAGGTAATTACCCGCGAAATACACCGCATCCGGATTGAATACAGATGTGGCTACAGGCGAATTCCAGCCAAATCGGTACTTGAAATCGGAAGTGGGTGTACCGAAAGCCCAATTGGAGTAAACACTTCTCTCTTCGAAGGCTCCAGTTGCCAGGTTTGTGCGCGTAAAGCCACCAAAGCCGCTCATGGAAACGGCATTGAACTGATAAATGATGTTTGGATCGGTTGGGTGAGGTACGGCATAGCCCGCTTCACTCGAACCAAAAGGTGTTGTTTCAGACAGCGGGATTCCGCCCCAAAACGACGCTGAAGGCACCTTGTAACCGATGAGATCCTGAATATTGGTGTAGACGTTGTAGGGGAATTGATTATCGGTATGAACCCGGTAGGTCTGGGTCGTGCGCTGGGTATAAGGAGAGCTCCAGGTTTTGCCCGCATTCATCGAGACCATGGTGCCACCATCGTGGGTTACGATCATGCGCCTGGGGTTCTTTTCATCGATCAGCATGTCGTGAAAATCATCCTTGGTCCCGCTGCGCTGTTTCCAGGTCACACCACCGTCAACGGACTGCCAGAGCTTGTTGGTCAGAACCCACAGCTCGTCAGCATCCACCGGACTGGCATAGAGATGATTGAAGTAGAAGGGACGAACCGTCAGATTCGGGTCATCCGAGACGAGTTTCCAGTTGTCTCCTCCATCGTCGCTTCGGTAGATGCCATCTTCTGACTCGGTGTCGGTCAGGGAATAGATGATGTTCGAGTTGGCTTTGGATACCGCCAGGCCCATACGACCCAGGATGCCCTGTGGAAACCCGTTGTTCTTCGAGATCTCCGCCCAGTTCTTGCCACCATCCTCGGTCTTCCAAAGGCTGCTGTCCGGCCCGCCACTTTCCACGGTCCAGTCCTTGCGAATGAACTGGAACGCCGCCGCATAGAGAACGTCCGGATTGTTAGGATCCATGACCAGATCAATCACACCCGCCTTGTCACTTTTGAAGAAGACTTTGTCCCAGGTCTTGCCCCCATCAACCGTCTTGTAGACACCGCGATCTTCGTTGTACCCGAAGGCACTGCCCAGAGCGCCAACGTAAACGATATCAGGATTCGTCGGGTGAACACGTACACGGGAAATGTGGTAAGTATTCTCCAGGCCGATATGCTGCCAGGTTTTGCCACCGTCACCGGACTTGTACATGCCATCGCCGTAAGAAACGTCATGGCGCAATTGCGGCTCACCGGTACCGATATACATGACCTGTGGATTACTGGGAGCGATCGCGACGGCGCCGATTGAACCCACATTGAGCTGACCATCGGTTATATTCTCCCAATACTGACCAGCATCCTCGGATTTCCACAGACCGCCGGAAGCGGAGCCAAAATAAAACGTTTGGTCATCCACCGGATCTAATTCTACTGACGTTCCCCGCCCCCCCATAACCGGGCCTATGAAACGCCATTCCATGGCTTGGACGCCTTTCTGGTTAGGCGGGACTTCATCTGAAGTCGCACCGCTCACCGATGAAGACAAACCCAGTGAGCCAATTGCAATGATCGTGCTAATAGTAAAGATACTAAATTGTTTAATCATGAGATTTTCCAGCATTCTAATATGGTTAAATTTCAGCGCAGGCATGTATGGTTAAAGTACAGTCATAAAAAACAACCTTCCTGCAATATCGTACTACCTGTCTCGATAAAAGCTTACCTGCGTCGCTTGTGTTTATTGCCACGTTTCTTATGGTGATTAGGCCTGTTGCGTCTGTTTTTTCGGTGGTTTCTGTCATTTCCACCTGCAATCAAACCAACACCACCACCGATCATGGCGCCTTTGGCCGCGCCGTCACTGCCGCCGACTGCTGCGCCGATCAGGGCACCTGCCGCAGCGCCTTTCACGCCGGAACGAAAGGAATTACCTGCGTTCACTGTGCTGATGGTCGAGGCCATTATGGTCAGTGCGAGGAGTGATGTGATGAACGTACGTTTCAAAAATGTGCTTGTGTTAATCACTGTTGTTTCTCCCCCTCGACCCATGTTTCAACACTTTGACTGCCATCGGCCTGGGTTACCAGAACCAGCCCATGTGGCTTGCCATCTTCGAATAAACCCTGGTAAGAGACACCGTCTGCGTCAATAACTGTTGCGGCACCATTGGGAGAACCATTTTGATACTGGCCCATGACCAGTGCGCCATTGTCGTACTCGTAATAACCAGCACCCGAAGCAACGCCTTTTTCAAATTCACCCACATAGGCGTCGTTGTTGGCATGAACCAGGGTTCCAAATCCGTCCCTGGCGCCATCGGCCATGTCGCCAAAGTACATTTCTCCTTCCGGTGTTTCGTAGTAGATGAACGATTCACCAACCAGGTCGCCATCCTTGAATTCACCACGAATCACTGCATCGTTTGCATCCAGATACAAGGTGCCCTGGCCAGTATCGAAAGCACCATCAAAGTAACCTTCCAGTCGCCATCCTTCACTGGAGTCAAAAACTCCGTTACCTTTTGGTGTGCCGTTTTCAAACCAGCCAATATAAAAATCGTATTCACTGGTTTCGTCATTACGTAACTTCAAAGTAGCCCAGCCGTCGACTTTTCCGGCTTTCATCTCACCCCGGAACACCAGTGCCAGGCCATCTTTATCCGTGACAACCAAAGATCCGGTACCTATGGCCTTGCCATCTTCGCAGGAACCGGACCAACTCATGATCTCTTTGGCACTGCCATCATCCCAGCTCCAGACTTCACATCCGGTAGAGGGATCCTTCTGCCAAATGTCCGCGTGACCGGTTTCGGCCATACCGAGTGACAGCACGGCCAAAGTGGCTGCCAATAAAATAAGCCTGTTAGACATATGTGTATTTTCCTTTAGATGATTTGCTGCAAACGCAGGATCAATGGGAGTCTAATTCCTGATACTAGCAAGATTGTTCAAAATAGCCGAATACATTTATGTCATATAGGATGTGTCGGACTCTTTATACGATGAATCCCCTAAGTACAAACAAATTTCTGCAACATAATACGAGTCAGCAAAAACAGTCTACAAACATTCCTGGGGGCTTTCCTTGCATTACCTGCCATAAATTAAATAATATGGCACATATTGTCGTTTTAATATAAAAAAGTGTGATATTTCGTTCGATTAATGAGACTGATTTGATGTCATGAAAGAGGGTATCAGTAAAAAGCCAATCTTACCGCTCATCCGTCTGAACCTTATTCAACCGTTTCTGATTGAACTGGAACGACGGAATATTGATCCGGAAGGGGTTCTGGCCGATTTATCGATTTCCAAAGACGACCTCAATAATCCAGACATTTTTATTTCAGCGCCAAAAATGTATTCCCTCGTCGAAAATCTGTCGATAAAGTCGGGCGACCCCCATTTTGGTGCCCATGTTGGCTCTCAACTTGATCCCCTGTCCTGGTCACCACTGGTAACTGCAGCCGAACACTCAGCTACTATCGGTGAATTTCTGCTGCGATTCATGGAAGACGCCAACCATGATGAGAACTCCGTCATCTACAGTTTGAACACAGTTGGGACCCGTTCAACCTTCCATGAGCGAAGGATTACTGACGGTGGACTCAGGCCCCGGCATAACGATGGATTTACCGTTGCCTTCCTGGTCACACTGATCCGCCGCGCAGTTGGCGAGTTGTGGGATGGTAACAGGGTAATTGCCAATGTATGTGACCCCGACGCGGTGCCTGGTAAATATTTCGGAATAAGAACCGTAATCACCGATACATTTGGCCCCAGCATCAGCTTCCCCGCGCATTGGTTGATTCAAACTCAACCAGGCGGGGACCTGCGTGGCATAACAAAATCCGTCAGTACCATTGCACCACCATCAAGTCGATTCATCCATGCATTGCGTGTCGCGCTTCAACCGCACCTTCATGAATTCAACCTCAATTCAGACCGGGTAGCCAAAGTATGTGGCCTGAGCAAGAGAACCCTTGCAAGACGACTGCAAGATCGGGGTACGAGCTTACGGCTTGAGCTGAAAGAGCTGAGAATGCAGAAGGCTGAAAGCACCCTGTCGGGTACAAAATTACGTGTCTCTGATGTGGCGTTAATGGTCGGTTACTCAAACCCAACCGTTTTTTCACGTGCATTCAAACGCTGGACGGGGATGTCACCCAGACAGTACCGCGCAAGGTAGATTGTGCGGTACCTCGAATAATTAACAAATAATGACCGGGATCAGGCGCACCACCCAGAGGGGAGTTTTACAGACTTAGTCTTCCTTTGGACGGACGTAAATCACCAAACTGTGATCAACAATTTCATAGCCATGCTGTTTGGCAATTTCCGCCTGTAGCCGCTCAATCTCGGCATTGGAAAACTCGATAACAGCGCCGGTCTCAACACAAACCATGTGGTCATGGTGATCCCCGGAGTCGAGCTCATAATAGGCCTGTCCGCCTTCAAAGTTGTGTTTAACCACCAGGCCTGCCGCCTCAAACTGGTTGAGTACGCGGTAAACGGTCGCCAGACCCACATCCTCACCCGCTTGCATTAGAACCCGGTAGATATCATCGGCAGTCACATGCTTGTTACCCGCTTCTTCGAGTAATTCCAGAATTCGCTTTCTCGGTACCGTAACTTTCAGACCCGCTTTTCGAAGATTTCCTGTGCTCACTATTTTTTCCCGTAATTGTTAATTTTAACTGACCTGTTTTTCAGGACTGTGTACTATTGTATCATTCACCGCCTTGATCTTGAGTAGCAGCAATTTTATATCAGCAATCGCTGAAGGAACCAAATGACCAAGTATTTATTTATTGCCCTGCTGGCCACCCTGACATTAAACACGGGTTGCAAGCTAATTTACAAACAAAATGTGCAGCAAGGCAATGCCCATGAACAGGAAGACCTGGACCAGGTTGAGCTGGGCATGAGCAAGAAGCAGGTTGCCTATCTTCTGGGCACTCCTGCCATTAGTGATCCGTTCCACCAGGACCGCTGGGATTATATTTCAATGCTAAGCCGGCGCGGCGCTGACCCCGTGCGACGCCTGGTTACCCTGACCTTTGAAAATGATCGCCTGATCGCCACCGACGGCATTGGCGACTCAAAGGGCGGTGATATCAAGGCCCTTGAAGATACCAAGGCAGCTGTGGCCAAGCTTGATGATGTGGAGACCGCCAAGGATACCCAGCTGCTCGCAGACGACGCAGTGATCAACTGGACATTGCAACTGGCTGCTTTTGGTACGCACCAGCAGGCAGAGGAGTTTGCTGAAAAGGTACGTGCGAAGGGGTTTGCTACGGATCTTGTCGAACAGGTTGTTCCGGGTCTGGGTACCCGTCACCAGGTGCGCTCAGGTCTTTATGACACGTTCAATGAAGCCCAGGCGGCGCTGAGAACCATTGAAAAGGCATTGGGCGTGGTAGCCATCACGGTACCTGTAGACACCCCGAACGAACAATAACACCGTCAGGGCTTGGCCTGCATGAGCGCCCGTTGGCGCCGCACCTCTTTGGGGTCGGCCAATAACGGTCTGTAAATCTCGACCCGGTCGCCATCACGCAGCACCTGGTCGAGGCCCACCTTCTTTCCAAATATTCCTACCCGGCGCGGATCTACTTCGAAATGATCAAATTTCTGCGCGAGTCCGGATTCGTCTATGGCGTCACAAAGCCGGCTCCCCTCTTCCAGTTCCACCGTAACCAGCTCCTGCTTCTGAGGTGTGGCAAAAACCACTTCAACGTGGATGACTGAAGCGCTCATACTTTATAAACCGTTTCCGCGCGGCGGCAAAAATCATCCACCAGGCGATTTGCAATCTTGCCAAATCCCTTCCCAAACATGCTGGTCATCAGTCCGCCGGACATTTCAAAATCCAGTTCAAGGCTGATCTTGCAACCATGTTCCCCTAACTGCAGGAATCGCCATTCGCCCTGCAGGTTTTTGAATGGGCCCTCGAACAGACTCATACCAACGCGCTCACCTGTAGCCAACGAATTCATCGTGGTGAACTGTTGCGTGACCCCCGCAATCCGGACAACCAGTGAAGCTTTTTGGATGACATCGGTTTGCTCATGCACCTCGGTAGCGGTGCACCAGCTAAGAAACTCCGGGTAGGCGGGCACATCTGCAACCAGCCTGTACATATCCATGGCCGTGTGCCCTACCAACGCTGTGCGCTCTATTTTCATACTTTGCCCGATCTGGAATTGGCGAAATTCTACACGATTAACCCGTTTGAGTCGTTGTGGGGCGATGTGTCGTGGTGGAATTGGGCCACACACAGTAAAATGAAAGAATGGCAGGTAAAAATAAAAAACCCACGTCAAGTGGCAAGACCATTGCACTCAACAAACGCGCCCGCTTCGACTACCACATTGAAGAGCGGATCGAAGCCGGTTTGAGCCTTGAAGGCTGGGAAGTCAAATCCCTGCGCGAATCACGGGTGCAATTCGCGGACAGCTATGTGCTGTTAAAAGACAACGAGGCTTTTCTGTTTGGCTGCCGCATAGATCCCTTGCCAACCGCCTCGAAACACATAACCCCGGATCCCACGCGGACCCGTAAGCTATTGATGAACCGACGCGAAATTGACCGGATCACCGGCATGGTTGAACGCAAGGGCTTTACCGTGATCCCGACCGCCATGTATTGGCTTCGTGGCAAGGTAAAAGTGGAAATCGGTATCGCCAGGGGCAAAAAAGCGCATGACAAACGCCATGACCAGAAAGATCGTGACTGGCAACGGCAAAAAGCCCGGATAATGAAACATGGCTGATGTTCTGGGGGTAGCGTGACTGTAGCACTGATTTACCTTGATCCAGAAAGCAAACTTAATCTGCAAAGCCAGATTCGCCAGAAACTGGTTGAAGCCATTCTCAATGGCACCTTTCCTGCAGGCACCAAATTGCCTTCGTCTCGTAAGTTATCAGAACAGCTGGGGGTCGCCCGAAACACCGTAGTGCTGGCCTATGACCAGTTAATCGAAGAGGACTACCTGGAAAGCCGCCAGCGCAGTGGGGTATTTGTCAGTGAACGCATCCTTGAAGGCCGGGTTGGTTTTCAGGGCAAGCCCGTTAGCAAAGTGGCGATAGATGAGAAATGGGAAAAGCGCATCCTGCTTAAACCGCAACCGGAGACTGGGTTTCATTGGCCCGCCGATTGGCAACAGTATCCCTTCCCTTTTATTGACGGTCATTTTGATCCATCTCTATACCCGGCCGGACAATGGCGGGAGGCCAGTCGCCTTGCGCTTGGTACGCGTATAGTCGACGAGACCGAAGGTGAGGAGGGATATACAGATCACGCTGCGCTGATAGAAGAGATCCGCACCAAGATGCTGCCCCGCCGGGGCATCACTGCTCAAAGTGATGAAATCCTTATCACGCTCGGCGGGCAAAATGCCTTGTACCTTCTGACCCGTCTGTTGATGAACCAGGAAACAACCGTGGCAATGGAGGAACCCGGAAGCCCGCAAATGCGCCAATTACTGCACCATGCAAACGCCAGGATTGTCAATTGTCCCGTGGATGAGCACGGCATGGTCATCAACACACGACTGGATGAAGCGCAAATCATCTATGTCACACCCAGCCACCAGATCCCTACAGCGGTAACCATGCCCAATCAGCGACGTCAGGCCCTGTTAAGCCAGGCTGCGAAACAAGACCAACTGATCATAGAGGACGACCTGGAGCACGAGAATAACTACCTTGAACAACCGCACCAGGCGCTGCGTGGAATGGATAAGGACAACCGCGTAATCTACCTGTCTGCCCTCCCCAAGGTGCTCGCACCGGGCTTACGTATCGGCTTTATTGTCGCTGCCCCTGAGCTTATTCAGCAGCTCAGACGTCTGCGTCAGATCGTGATTGGCCGCCCCCGTTTGATCACGCAACGTACCGCTGCCCTATTCCTTTCACTGGGTCATTACGATGCGTTTATGGCACGACTTTACAAGATTATGGGTGAGCGATGGGATGCATTAAGACAGGCGCTTAATCATTATTTGCGTGATACCGAATTAGAACTCCCAACCCAGGGCGGCACGACTCTTTGGGTACAGTACTCCTCTGAAAGAGATATCAATCAACTCGTCAGTGAGGCTGCAAAGCGCGGGATTCTTATCGAGCCGAATAGCCATTACTATGCTGACCACACAGGCCGGCGAAATTATTTTCGACTGGGGGTCACCAGCATCCCGAAGGAGAAAATCCGTGAAGGGGTCAAGCAACTGACCGGCTTAATGAGAGAGCTGCAGGCAGACCAGATTCAATACATCAATCCTTCAGACCCATCAATATTGGATGCAGAGCAAATCCGCCAGGTAATGAGTGGTGCAACCATCGTTACACAGACCTTTTACTCCGTACCATGCACGATTGAGCTGTCAGAGGATGGCAGCATGCGCGGACGCTCCGGTTACGCAGATGAAGACTGCGATACCGGCGCCTGGTGGTTGGAGGGTGACATTTGGTGCAGGCAATGGAAGCAGTGGGGTTACGGTGAAATCAGCAAGCTCCAGGTAACACTCTCAGGTAACCATATCCGCTGGTGGCGACCGGGTGGCAGGCTCGTCGATGAAGGCATTCTGCACCGGTCTTAATCCCAGCTGGACTCATTCCCTTTTTTAATCTGGTTCTATACGGCTTCTCACACTCAAGATAGTCTGCTTAACAGGGTCTGCAATCACGGACATAATTCACTTACGGAGTCGAACATGAGCCATCTAGCCATTGCCGGACTGCAACTGGAACTGGACGCCAAAGACAATCTCTCTACGCTGGAAAGGGAAATTGACGCGGTCAAAACACGTTTTCCATGGGTCCAAATGGTCGTTCTTCCCGAACTGTGCACCTACGGTACCAATACCGAACTGGCGGTGCACATGCCAGGAGAAGTGGAGAACTGCTTTCGCGAATCAGCAAGGAAAAATGGTATTTGGCTGATCCCTGGTTCCATATTTGAGCGCCGCGACGGCAAGATATACAACACCGCTCCCGTGATCAATCCCGAAGGTGAGGTTATCGCCCGTTACAGCAAGCAATATCCGTTTTACCCGTATGAAAAAGGCGTCGAGGCGAGTGACAATTTTGTCGTTTTTGAAGTACCCGGTGTCGGTAAAGTCGGCCTTGTTATCTGCTACGACATTTGGTTTCCGGAAATCATCCGTCAACTTGCCTGGATGGGAGCCGAAGCCATCATCGTGCCCACCCTGACCAACACCATTGATCGCGATATCGAGCTTGCCATATCGCAAGCGAACGCCGCGACCAATCAGTTGTACTTTTTCAGCGTGAACAGCGCCGGCCGATTGGGCAATGGTAAATCGATGGTTGTCGGCCCAGATGGCACCATCATTCACCAGGCAAGCGTGGGTCGCGATATTATCGCTGTCGAACTGGACTTTGAACATGTTCGTCGTGTCCGTGAAAGAGGGTTACATGGACTGGGGCAAACACTGAAGAGTTTTCGTGATGCGGAAATCTGTTATCCCGTCTATCAGGAGGGTGCTGGTGAAGGCGCTTTTGCGGCACTTGGTGCACTTGAGGTGCCTTCCAGGTGTAACGTAACAGAAGCTAATGAACTCAAAGAAAAAGCTGGCTAGAACCTTCATAAGTAATACTGGACTCATTAGAAGTTTATAACTGGCTCTACGATCAACCATAAACTTCCGATATTTTTACGATTGGGCAGATTGCAAGCCGACTGCCCGGGACTGTAGTAAACCATAAACCGGAGTAAATCCATGTCGCAGCAATTCAAAAGAAATGCACTCACAACAGCAATAACCACGGCAATCATTGCATCCACCAATGTCAGCCTCGCCCTTGCACAGGAGCAGGCAACCGAAGCAGATGCCGTTAACAACCAACTTCTCGAAGAAGTCATTGTGACTGCAACATCCCGCGCCGAATCCACACAGAATATTCCTTACAATATTTCAGCAGTCACCGGCTCTGACATTACGGCCCAGAACATTGTGGACGCCAATGAACTGATGCGCACGATTGCAGGAATATCTGTGGTTGATCGCGGTTACAGGAACCAGGGCCATATGAACAGCATGGTTATCCGTGGCGTAAATGTTGACAACGGGGTTAACGGTGATGTCGGATTATCGGCTGTTCCAACGGTTGCAACCTACGTTGACAACACACCTATTTTTGCGGCATTCCTACTCAAGGATGTAGAGCGGGTCGAAGTGTTGCGAGGGCCACAGGGAACACTTTATGGCTCCGGCGCCCTCGGCGGCACGGTACGTTACATCATGAACAAACCTGATCCTACAGGCTTTGCTGCTGAAGCCACGGCGAATTTCGGCCAGACATCCGGTTCCGGCGGCTACAATCTCAGTGGCGATGTCATGGTGAATTTCCCAATCGGGGCAAACTCGGCACTGCGCATCTCAGGTGGCATGATTGATAACGACGGCGTCATTGATTACATCAACCTGTATCAACTCGGAAGCAATGGCAAACCCGTCGTTCTCGATAACAACGGGCAATGCGTTGATAACAACAGTTCTTCACTGACACCTGCGGAAGTCGCCTTTAATGTCTCCTGCTACACCTCCGAGCAGGATGCTGACACGGTTAAAATCTCACATTTAAGAGCGTCATTCCTCTGGGATGCGACCGAGGACCTCAGGTTCCAGTTTACCTACCAGATGCAGGATGATGAAATCGGCGGCCGACGCAGCACCACCAAGGGCACCGATTATTGGGGCAACCGTTATTATGATGATGACAACGGCTCTACCTTTCTTGAACCATCAGAGCGTGATGTTGAACTCCTGAACATGGATATCGCCTGGGATCTTGGCTTCGCAACACTTACCTCTAATACATCCAGCTATGAACACAATGGCGATGGCTGGCGTGACAACACCAGCTTGTGGGTGACAGATCGCAGTCAGGACACAAGCTTCACCAACTGGTTTGAAATCCTCTATACCGGAAATCCACGTGCCTCAGCCTATGTAACAGCCGGATTTGAAGAAGAAGCGTTTGTGCAGGAATTCCGCCTGGTATCCAACGCAGCTGATAACAGCAAAATTGATTGGATTATCGGCGCTTACTATATGGACCAGGATCGCTCAACCAACAATTACAGCTACTTGCTGGGGCTGAATGAATATGGAAAGGCCTGTCCACAACTGGGTGAAGCATGCCGTGCGTTTGGCGACTGGTGGGCCGGTGGTTTCAACCTGTCAGAAATCGATTTCTGGTATGACCGCAGGGAGACCTTCACCGACCTGGCTCTTTATGGTGAAATGACTTTCCACGTTTCTGACGACTTTCGTATCAATGCCGGCCTCCGTTGGTTTGACAATGAATTAACCAACAGCACCGCCATGGATTTCCCACTGTTCGAAGGCGTGGTAGTCCCATATGTTGATTATCCATCACAAAAAGAGAGTGATGTTCTACTCAAGTTAAACCTCTCGTGGGATATCGCAGACGACAAGATGGTTTATGCGACATACTCGGAAGGCTTCCGTCGTGGTGGTGCAAACGCCATTCCAACGAGTGGCTTCTTTGCAGAGCTGAACCCAGAAACCGTGCAGTTTTACAAGGCAGATACCGTCGACAACTTTGAACTGGGTATCAAGGGCCAGACTGATCGCTGGAGATATTCGGCCGACGTATTTTATGTCGACTGGAATGATCCACAGCTTAATACGGCTACGGCATGGTGGGGCTTTTTCATGGCACAGAATGGTGACTCTGCTGCCACCAAGGGACTCGAACTGGAAGCAGCCTGGGCCGCCACCGAAAACCTGATCGTGAATCTCGGTTACTCCTATATCAATGCCGAACTCACGGCAGACTTGTTTAATCCCCAGAGCGGTTCATTGATTGCTAAAGACGGTCATCGGTTGCCGGGAACTGCCGAACACGTGGCCACCGCCAGTCTTGACCACAACATGAGTCTGAGCAATGGCTGGAACCTGGCATCACGATTCCACCTCTACTACCAGGGTGATTCCATCAACTCCGTACAGGACACATCAATTCAGGAGAAATTTGGCTCATTCGTGTTGCTGAATGCTTCGGTCGCCGTCATTAACGAAAGCTGGACATTCACCCTGTATGGCAAGAACCTCAGCAATGAGGAAGGCATTACGGGCTCATATCCCGAGGCTTACATGAGCACGGATACAGGTCCCTTTGAAAACTATTACGGAAACAACCAGCGTAATTACATTTCTACGCCACGTACGTTTGGTGTTAGTGCAACCTACCGTTTCCGCTAGAATTTGAATCAGTGGTAATAAAAACCGGGCTTCGGCCCGGTTTTTTATCTGCGTAATTTGCGGCAACAGAATGTTAGGATAATGCCACCCAATGCTGCCTGAGCCAGAAATGAACACCAACCTTCCACCTAACCAACTACTGGAAAAGGTATGGCAAAGCCTGAAGAAAAGAGACATCAGGCAGGCAGTTGACAGCAGTAACATACTGGTTCGCGACTTTCCCAATTTTGCACCCGGATGGAATGCTGCAAGTCACGTTGCGCAGCTCTTCAAGAAGCCCAAACAGGCACTGACCGCAATTGAGCGGGCGCTAAAAATTGAGCCTGGAAACATTGATTGGCAATTACACCGTGTGGGATGCCTGCTTATGTGTGGCGATAATGCTGCAAGTGGCAAAACCGTGGTGACGCTGGTCAGCCAATCCGGAAACTTTAATCCCGCCCAACTTTCCAACTTGGCGTTTCTTTGTAATCGACTTGAGATGCATGATGATGCCGCCAGGCTTTATCAAAGCTTGATTCAGCGCGAACCAAAAAACGGTGCTCATTGGTATAACCTTGCAACCATCCAGAGGTTCAAGGGAGAGATAGAGGATGCAGAATCCAGCCTGGAAAAAGCCATTAGGCTTAATTCCGAGGACTTTGATGCCTATGAATTAAGGTCGGATCTGCGCCGACAGAGCAAAGAATCAAACCATCTTTCAGAGCTACGGAGCCTCCTCAAAAAAGGTATAAAATCACCCGCCGGTGAAGTACGGGTCTGTTACGCGCTGGCCAAGGAGCTTGAAGATATTGGCGATTCACAGGCATCATTCGACGCCCTCTCTCGCGGTGCAACCTTACGTAGGAAACATATCAATTACCGCATTAAAGATGACCTTCAAACCATTGATGCGATTATCAAGACCTTCGACCCTGGAAAATTCACAGCACATGAAAAGGCCAACAGCAGCACAGAGCCCGTATTCATCATTGGCTTACCCCGCAGCGGCACGACGCTGGCTGAACGGATGCTGGGAAGTCATTCAGCAGTATTTGCTGCGGGCGAATTAAATAATTTTTCAATCCAAATGGTGCAACAGGTTCACCGTCAAAATGGAGCCACAGTATTGTCCCGGGAGGCAATGGTGCACCAGTCCGCAAAACTCGACTTTGAGAACCTGGGTAAGGCCTACCTTGATAGCACCAGGCCACTGACTGGTCATACGCAGCATTTTATTGACAAAATGCCGCTCAATTTTCTGTATGCGGGCCTGATCCACCTGGCCTTGCCGCATGCAAAAATCATTCACCTCACCCGTCACCCAATGGACAGCTGTTATTCGATCTACAAGCGTTTGTTCCAGGATGGTTATCCCTGGTCGTACGACCTCAATGAGATTGCGAGTTATTACCTGGCTTACCGACGGCTTATGGCGCACTGGCACGATGTCATGCCGGGTGTCATCTATGACGTCGCTTACGAGGACCTGGTGTCAAGTCCTGACACGCAAATACGAAACCTGGTCAATCACTGCGGTCTTACCTGGGAGTCACAATGTCTTCGCTTTCACGAAAGTTCGGCAGTTACAACCACGGCCAGTGCGGCCCAGGTAAGATCCCCCGTACACACAAAGTCCGTTAATCTGTGGCGTGAGTATCAACAAAAACTGGCACCGCTGGCAAACCAATTGCGTGCAGGCGGCATCCAGTTTGATTAAACGATACCAGCCACGGGTTCACAGCTATCTCGCCTGTGTAATGGCATTGATAGTGTTACACGCCTGTTCACCAGTAGCGGTCAGGACAGCCCAGACAGTCGCTACACCCCTTGGGTTTGATTTTCTCCAGGGTACTGCCGACATGAAATCACCGGTAGCGACACAGGCCTATATGGCTCCCCACCAGGCACCCGGTCCTGCAAACAATTTTTCGGGAATATTCGAGTTGAGTTCAGCACCTTCTGCTGGTCACATCGAAGTGCTGGTGGACTCCTTCAACATAGCTCAAAATCACGACCTGCAGTTTACGACGCTGCCATCTTTCTCCCTTAGCTTTGTCTCTGACGGTAAAGACATCATTCCAATGCAGCGTGGTCCGCAACGAAGCGAGCACCCGTACTGGGAGATTCTCATTGAGCCGGGAATCAGCTGGGATGCGGCAGATGATAATGGTTGGTCGAGGGCGGTTTTGCCGTTTGCTCTGAAGGAAAAAAGAGAAAACTGCCTACATAACGGACTGATGACATTTCTGTATAAAAGTGACGGTTCAAGCAGTCGCGCTGCATGGCAAATCAGCAGCGAAACCTGCCTGTATTTCAAAGTGAATCTTTGGGGTGTGGCCGAAACCAGTTATCAGCCACAGATCAAGCCTTCAGCGAGCGAGGTGATAACTGCATATCGTGGTGAGGTGGCCAGACGTTTACCTGCTCAGCCAATGGAACAGCTTAGAAATGATTATCCTGGCCTTGACCCTTTTGCGTTTGCACCACCCGGCATCGATGATGCCTCGGTCTACGGTCTACTTCTCGGTGGTGTCCATTATCGCAGTGATTGCCCGACCCGTTACGGCCCTTACCCATACTGCGAAGTCATGGCCCTGCCCTCGTACTCGCTGGCGAAAAGCATGTTCGCAAGCCTTGCATACCAGTTACTTATTGAGCGCTGGCCTGAATTCGCCGCAATTCCTGTGGCTGACCTGGTGCCTGAATGCAAGCTGCCAGACCATCGATGGGACGATGTCCTGACCGCTCATCTACTGGACATGACTACGGGCAATTATGATTCCCAGGTGGTCAATGAAGATGACAATTCAGCTTCAATGCAGGCCTTCTTCCTCGCTGAGACCCACATTGAAAAAGCGCGTATCAGCTGTGAGATCTGGCCAAGAAAATCGACACCCGGAACCCGCTGGGCCTATCACACCAGTGACACCTACCTGCTGGGCACTGCCATGAATGCATTTCTACGGCAGAAATTGGGGCCAGAAGTGAATATTTATTCTGATGTGCTTTACTCACAAGTCATACAGCCCATCGGGTTAAGTCCGTTGCTACGCTGGACAGAAAGCACATACGACCATGTCCGACAGCCCTACACCGGCTATGGCCTGATCCTGCATGCCGATGATGCAGTGCGCTTTGCGCGGGCCTTGAATTCAAACCCGGATATGCATCGGTTTCTGGCGAACTTGCCATTTGCCGACTCCGCCCACCGGACAGGACAGTCATCAGATGCCATGTACGTGGCAAAAACCAGCTACACAAGTGGTTTCTGGGGCGCGGATGCCTCTGGCTGGATGGATTGTAACAAGGATACCTGGATACCTTTCATGTCAGGCTATGGAGGTATAAACGTCGCCATGTTCCCCAATGGTGGCGTCTATTACTATTTTACCGATAGCAATCAACACGGTTTTCAAACTGCGGCTGTAGAAGCCAATAAAGCTCTTAATTACTGCAAAGAATAACTATTATGTTTAATAACTTACCTAAGGTTTCTCCAAATAGCATGAAAGCAAGAATCTTTCTAGCTTTCCTGACGACTGCTGGCCTGTACTACGTCAATATCATGCCTGCTATTGTCAGCGGCCTGATCGAAGCCCTTGGCTTCACAAACCAGCAGGCCGGCAACGTGGCCTCGGCTAATATGTATGGCGCTGCCTTTGGCGCCCTGGTGATTATATTTTTTATCAAACGTCTGAACTGGCAGTTGATGTCCGCCCTGTTTCTCGTTGGGCTGATTGCTGTTGACCTGATATCGGTCAGGCTGTCAGATCCGACCATCCTGACATCAGTCAGGTTTGTGCATGGCTTTATTGGAGGCATGCTGATCGGGACGGGGTTTTCACTGATCGCCCGAACCTATGAGCCAGACAGGACTTTTGGTGTCCTGCTGTTCGTCCAGTATGGCTTCGGTGGGCTTGGCATCATGTTCATCCCCAGCCTTGTGCCACAATTCGGTACCCAGGTGCTGTTCTACTCACTGGCAGCCTTCAGCGTGGTCACTTTTATGATGCTGCCATTCCTGCCTGACTATGCTGTCGATAAAGAAAAAGAACAGGCGGTAAAGAAAGCCGGCAATGGTCTTCTAAAACTGCCCATAGCCTTGGTGCTGGCCACAATATTTTTGTTCCAGGCTGCCAACATGGGGCTCTTCGCATTTATTATCGGGCTCGGTGAATACTACGGTCTTGAAATTGATTTCATCTCAACCACCCTGGGTATTGCCAGTTGGTGGGGACTTGCCGGCGCTGGCCTGGTTATTTTCATTGGCAGCCGCTTCGGTTATCTCAAGTCGCTACTGGGTGGTATTGGTTTCACCGTTCTGGCCGTGCTGGCATTGTTATACAGTAATATCCCCTGGATATGGATTGTCTCCAATTGCCTGATCGGAATCACCTGGGCATTTGTAATCTCCTACCTGTTAGGCCTGGCTTCACGCTTTGACGCGACCGGCCAAATGGCCGCCATGGGTGGTTTTGCATCCAAGATGGGGTTGGCCTCCGGACCCGTATTGACGGCCTTCTTGCTGGGTGAGGATAACTACGAACTGATTATCATTGTTGGTGCCGCGGTCATAGCTATAACGGCCTTGACTTGCTGGATACCTTCAAGAACCCAGGACCGCTTAAAACTGTAGTCGGGTTATTGAATCCGAGCCGGGCAAGATCTTCCACAGACTGACTTACCGGAATTTGGCGAGCGCCTAAATACAAGCCACAGATCCAGTTCAATTCATGAACTGGATCTGCCCACTACTTTCCGTTTTTCAATTCAAGCACGGGCTACGGCAATAACTCACCCAGACAATCAGCTAAAACATCCAGACCTTCGTTGATGTGTTTCTCCGGAATCGTCAATGCAGGCAAAAAGCGGATGACATTGCCTCGAGAACCGCAACTCAATAAAACCAGTCCTTTTTGATATGCCAGGGTTATGATTGCCTTGGTCAGGTCCGGATCCGGTTGTTCCGAGTCACCATTTTTGATCAACTCCATCGCTATCATCGCGCCACGATCCGCCCGTACATCACCAATAACTTCGGTGTAGCGGGCTTGAAGTTCCCGCAGTCGTTTGCCAAACAAAGCGCCAATTTCATTGGCCCGGGCAACAAGATTCTCTTCTGCGATCACATCGATCACCGCCAATGCCGCCGCGCAGCCAATGGGAGAGCCCCCGTAAGTGCCACCCAGACCACCAGGCAGGGGAGCATCCATGATGTCTGCCTTGCCAACCACCGCAGCCAGCGGAAAGCCCCCTGCGACACCCTTGGCCACGGTCATCAGGTCCGGTTCAACCCCCGAATAATCACAGCAAAAGAATTTACCGGTTCTGGCAAAACCCGTTTGAATTTCATCTGCTATCAGCACGATGCCATGCTCGTCACATAATTGCCGGAGCGCATGCATGAATTCATTCGAAGCAGGATAAAAACCGCCCTCACCCTGTACCGGCTCAACGATGATTGCAGCCACGTCTCGTGGTGCAATATCGACCTTGAACAACATCTCAAGTGCTTTCAAGGAATCTTTCAGGCTGACGCCATGGTAATCAATTGGAAAAGGCGCGTGAAAAATATCACCGGGAAACGGGCCAAACAGATTCTTATAAGGGGTAATCTTGCCGGTAAGCCCCATGGCCAGCAAGGTCCTGCCATGAAAACCTCCATTGAAAGCTATCACACCACGGCGCCCCGTATAAGCGCGGGCAATCTTTACACAGTTCTCCACTGCTTCGGCCCCGGTGGTTACAAATATCGACTTCTTGGGGGTCGGACCTGGCGCCAGCTCATTCAATTTTTCAGCCAGCATCACGGCAGAGTCATAGGGTGTCACCATCACGCAGGTATGACTGAAGCGCTGTAACTGATCCTGCACTGCTGCAACAACCTTTGCATTACTGTGGCCGGTAGAGCAAACGGCGATACCCGTACCAAAATCTATATAACGCTTGCCCTCAACATCCCACATTTCTGAATTTTCAGCCCGGTCAATATAAACCGGCGCAATATTGCCCTGCCCCCTGGCTATAGCTGCTTCTTTACGCTTTTGCCACTGCGCATTCGATTGCTCAGTCATCGATCAATACCTCCCAAGCACATGTATTTCATCTCCAGGTAATCATCCATTCCATACTTCGAACCCTCCCTGCCCTGGCCGGATTCCTTCACGCCACCGAAAGGCGCCATCTCATTGGAAATGATGCCTTCGTTGACGCCAACAATACCGTATTCCAGGCCTTCCCCCACGCGCCATATACGGCCGATATCACGGGAATAAAAGTAACAGGCCAGGCCGAATTCCGTATCGTTGGCCATGGCGATGGCCTCTTCTTCAGTGCTGAATTTGAACAACGGGGCAACCGGTCCGAATATTTCTTCTCTGAATACCCGCATGTCATCGCTGACATTGGTCAGGATGGTGGGCTCAATAAAACAACTGCCGAGGTCTGAGCGCCGCCCGCCGGCCATCACGCGCGCCCCCTTGCTAACGGCATCATCGACAAAACCCATCACATCATCGACGGCCTGCTCGTTGATCAACGGCCCGATGTTGACACCATCGTCGACCCCGTTGCCTACCTTCAGACCCTTCACGGCAGCGGCGAGTTTCTCGGCAAACCGGTCGTAGATGCCCTCTTGAATCAGCATGCGGTTGGCACACACACAGGTTTGACCCGAGGCCCGGTATTTACTCGCCATGGCGCCGGCCACAGCCGCGTCGAGATCGGCATCATCAAAAACAATAAAGGGCGCATTGCCGCCCAGTTCCATCGAGGTCCGCTTTACAGTGGCCGCACACTCGGCCATCAGCTGTTTGCCCACCGGCGTTGAACCGGTAAACGTCAATTTGCGCACAATTGGATTGGATGTCAGTTCCTTGCCTATCTCCGATGTCCTTCCTGTTACCAGGTTGATCACCCCGGCAGGTACACCGGCACGTTCGGCCAGTACCGCAAATGCATAGGCAGATAACGGTGTAGCATTGGCTGGTTTACATACCACTGTGCAACCCGCTGCCAGGGCCGGGGCAATTTTGCGGGTCAGCATGGCATTGGGGAAGTTCCATGGTGTTATGCACGCCACCACACCAACCGGCTGTTTGATACAGACCAAACGCTTATCGGCCGTGGAATGGGGAACCACATCCCCGTAAATCCGCTTGCCTTCCTCGGCAAACCATTCGATATAGCTGGCACCATAGGCAATCTCACCACGGGCCTCGGCCACCGGTTTGCCCATCTCTGCGGTCAGTATCTGTGCGAGATCTTCCTGCGCTGCCATCATCAGGTCAAACCAGCGGCGCAATATCGCCGATCTTTCCTTGATTGAGGTCTCGCGCCATAAAATCTGCGCTGCCTGTGCCGCCTCGATGGCCCTTCGTGTCTCAGCGGTGCCACAACTTGCCACGCTTGCGATAACCTCACCGGTTGCCGGGTTTGTGACTTCCAGGGTTTCAGCATTGTCTGCCGCCACCCACGAACCGTTTATATACGCGCCTGATTGAAGCAGGTCTTTATCAGAAAGCAAGATACTCATTAGTTGTCACCTTTCAAGACTAGTTGCAGAAAGCATACATATAAATATTTCTCGCATAAAATGATATTTTTTTGTATCTTATGTGAATATTTCTCACAGGATAAGGACATGCTGGACCGACGTACCCTTCCATTGTCTGCATTGCGTGCTTTTGAGAGCGCCGGCAACCATTTACACATGGGAAGAGCGGGTGAAGACCTTGGAGTCACTTATGGTGCAATCAGTCACCAGGTTCGTGCGCTTGAAGAACATCTGCAGGTAAAGCTATTCGAGCGTGGCAGCAACCGGTTAAAACTGACCGTCGCAGGTGAGAGGTTATTGGCTGCCGTGCGGGAAGGTTTTGACCGCATTATCGATGGCACCTTGCACCTGGACCAGGACAACCTGACTGGCGGACTGGTGATTGGCTGTACCGAATCTTCCGGTGCAAGCTGGGCCGTCAAACAGATTTGCGAGTTCCAGGCTCAATTCCCCCAGATTGATATCCGCGTTGTCGAAGTGCAACCGCAACAGAAAGTGATTCCCCGGGAAATTGATGTAACCATTTGCTATGGCCAGCCAGAAGCCGGAAATAGACGAATAGAAAAACTGGCTTCACCAGATGTTTTTCCTGTTTGCAACCCTCGAATTTTGCATGATCTAACTCCGATCAGCCGTCCTGAGCACATTTCTCAAATGGCATTACTGCATGACCGCCAGAATAACTGGTCAGGCTGGTTCAATGCGATGCAGTCTCCCGAGCCAAAAAATGCGCGGCATATTAGATTCTTTAGCACCAACCTCGCTCTTTCAGCGGCACGGATGGGATTTGGTGCTGCATTGTGTAATCAATACGAAGTACAGGATGATCTTCGCCAGGGCCGCCTGGTCAAGCTGTTGAAAAAAAGTGTTCCTGAAACACAAGACTACTATCTACTGACAAATCAGCCGGAATACCAGTCATTGCGCGCCAGGCTATTCGAAGACTGGGTAAAAAAGAGAGAGTATTCGCAGTAGCACTAAAATAAGCTGGCATTTCCCGCTACAACACACTCAAACTCTGTTGTGAACTGTATGGTTGGAGTACCATACGGGGATGGTCAATCAACCGGGTCTGCAGAGTGGCGGCCGCTCACCCATTCGTATTGGAATCGCGGACAAAAGTCCGTTGATGCGTGCTGCGCTCAAACAGCTGATTTCTGAAGATGACCGCTTCCGGATCGTGAGTTCCAGTGAAGACTCGGACAGCTTTCTGCAACAGACAGAATCCGTCTGCATGGACGTCGCCATTGTCGGCTGGGTCATTGCACCCGGTGATGCCCGTTACATTCTTGACCACCTGCAGGCAAATGCGAACACCCCGCGTGTCGTTGTTTACACCGGCCTGGAAAGCGACACGGTTCCCCTGCAGGTGATGGCCCACGGTGGCGCGGCTTTTGTCTCCAAGAACGAGGATCCCGCCTTTCTGCTGGACACTCTGATGCAGGTTGCCATGGGGCGTATGGTTTTCCCCTACCTTGATGTCACCCAGATCAACGCCAATCCGCTCAGCACATTGACCAAGCGCGAGCTCGAAATCCTTTCTTCACTGGCGGCCGGGCGCACCAACAAACAAATCGCGGCAGAAAAAGGTGTTTCCACCAATACGGTTAAGTATCACATCAAGAATCTCTTTGAAAAACTCAGTGTCAGCAACCGTGGCCAGGCGATTGCCCTGTATCTGAAAAGCTAGGTAACAAAACCTGTCTCTCTTATGGGTAGGTTTTTCCCTACCCGAATAATTCACTTTTACCCTTCCTAAGCATATTTCGTCCTGCTCATCGCCTTCCTATACTCGTAACCCATCGACGCAGCGTGCATTCCCCGGCGCTTCCTGGCTGGATTCTTAAGGAGAAGCAAATGAGTGAATATCCTGGCCTGAAAAATTACCTGGCCGACTGGGCGGGCGATTCCGAAACCCGAATAGCCGTTTCCCGCACCATCGAGGCAATCGCGGCCGCCTGTGTGGACATTTCTGCGCTTGTCGCCCGCGGTCCCCTGGCCGGCGAACTTGGCGCTGAAAAGGGGGATAACGTTGACGGGGACACGCAGAAAGCCCTCGACCTGATTGCCAATGACCTGATTATTGAAGCCATGCACAACGCACCCGTAGCCTGCCTGGTCTCAGAGGAACTTGAAGAACCCAGCGTTATTAAGAAAGGCGCGCCGTTGTTTGTTACCACCGACCCACTCGATGGCTCGTCAAATATCGATACCAACGTATCGGTCGGTACCATTTTTTCCATCATGCCAACCGGACAGAATGGTGATGATCCTTGCTGCCTGTTACAAGCCGGCACAACCCAACTGGCTGCTGGATACGTTATTTACGGCCCGCAAACAGCACTGGTCATGACCCTCGGTGACGGCACCATGGCCTTTACCCTTGACCCGCGCACCAGCGAATTCCGACTCACGACCCGGGTCGTAGAAATCACGCCCAACACCAATGAGTTCGCCATAAACTCCTCGAACTCACGCAAGTGGGATGGCCATATACGGGCCTATGTAGATGACTGCATTGCGGGTGAGGATGGCCCGCATGGAACCAACTACAACATGCGCTGGATTGCATCGCTGGTAGCCGAATGCCACAGAATTCTGTCGCGTGGCGGTATATTCCTCTACCCCGGAGATATCCGCCAGGGTTATGCCATGGGCCGCTTGCGGCTGATGTATGAATGTAACCCCATTGCCTTTCTGGTTGAGCAGGCTGGAGGTGCTGCCACCACCGGTATTCAACGCGTCATGGATATCGAACCAGGAAAAATACATGAGCGTGTACCGATGATTTTTGGTTCCAAACATGAAGTGGAACTGGTCGAGAAATACTACGCCGGCCTGAACCCATCCCACGAACGGCCGCAACTGTTCAGAAACCGCACCCTGTTACGCAAATGAGTCGAGGAGAAGATTATGTCTGTCAAACACCCGATTATTTCAGTCACTGGCTCTTCCGGAGCAGGCACCACCTCGGTTAAACAGACCTTTGACCGTATCTTTGAACGCGAGGGTATCAACGCTACCTCGATCGAAGGCGATGCGTTTCATCGCTATGACCGTGCGGATATGAAAATTGTCATGCAGGAAGAGACCGAGAAAGGTAACAACCACTTCAGTCACTTTGGTCCGGAGTGCAACCGGCTTGAAGACCTGGAGAGCGTATTCAGGCAGTTCGGTGAAACAGGCACCGGTCGCATCCGCAACTACATCCATGATGAAATCGAGGCGGAGCGCTACGACTCACCCCCCGGTACATTTACCGAATGGCGGGAAATCCCCGAGGAGACGGAACTCTTGTTTTATGAAGGCCTCCATGGCGCCGTGGTTACCGACGCGGTCAATCTTGCCCAGCATTGTGACCTGACGATCGGTGTTACACCGGTAATCAACCTCGAATGGATTCAGAAAATTCAGCGTGACAAGGGCGAACGTGGCTACTCGACCGAAGCCATTCGCGACACCATTCTGCGGCGGATGCCGGATTACATAAACTACGTCTGCCCACAGTTCAGCGAGACGGATATCAATTTCCAACGCATCCCAACGGTGGATACCTCGAATGCCTTTATCGCCCGCTACATACCCACCGCAGACGAATCCATGGTCGTAATCCGCTTCAAAAATCCGCGTGGCATCGATTTCCCTTACCTGATATCAATGATTGACAACAGCTTTATGTCGCGCGCCAACACGATCGTCATTCCCGGCGGCAAACTGGCCATCGCCATGCAGTTAATCCTGACACCAATGATCCTGCGCCTGATGGAACGCAGGCGCCGGGCGCGTTGAACGACGATGTTTGAATTTAAACCAAATGCCATAGTTTGGGACCTTGACGGAACCCTGGTGGACTCCGCTCCGGATCTGGCAACGGCGCTGAACAATGTCCTGGATATGCGCGGGTTTTTCACGCTTTCCACCTCCGAGGTGCGGAAGATGATTGGCAATGGTGTACCAAAACTGGTTGAGAGAGGTTTCAACGCTGTTGGCGTGCGTCCGGACGCATCTCAACTTGATATTTTGGTTGAATTGTTTTCAACGCAATACAGGGCGTGCGCAACTGACAATACCCGCCCATATCCGGGGGTTGTCGAGGCGCTGCAGGAAATCCATAGCATGAATGTGCCCATGGGTGTCTGCACCAACAAACCGGAAGCCTTCACCCGGCAGATACTTGAGGGCCTGGGTTTAGCCGGCTTTTTCAGCTGCGTGATTGGCGGTGACTCCACCAGTGCACGAAAGCCCGACCCGGAACCCGTGCTGGCCTGCATCCGTGGCCTGGTGGCGGAACCTGCCAAAAGCCTGATGATTGGTGATTCAGTGCATGACATACATGCTGCCCATGCAGCAGGTGTCACCGTCGGCGTGGTTCCATGGGGTTACAGATCAGCACCCGTGGAAGAGCTGGGGGCAGATTTCATTCTATACGACCTGGAAGGTTTGGCCGGACTGATTCGTGATGCAGGACAGGTGCAACAACTTACCACCCACTAATTCGCAGGCGGCCTGAGCACCGCCTGGTAAAGATTTATATTGAAGAGAGGAAAAAATTATGGACCAATCCGGACGTTATGCAGACTTAAGCCTGAGAGAAGAAGACCTGATCGCAGGCGACAACCACATGCTGGTTGCCTACACGATGACACCCATGCCCGGCTTTGGTGGCTACCTGGAGACAGCGGCCCATTTCGCAGCAGAGTCATCCACCGGCACCAACGTGGAAGTCTCCACCACCGATGACTTCACCAAGGGCGTAGACGCCATGGTGTATGAAATCGATGAGGCCAACGGCATCATGAAGATCGCCTATCCGATCGAATTGTTTGACCGCAACATCACCGATGGCCGCACCATGGTGGTTTCATTCCTGACCCTGGCCATTGGCAACAACCAGGGAATGGGTGATGTGCAGTGTGCGCAAATGCAGGATTTCTATGTGCCGCGCAAACTGCTGCAGCTCTATGACGGTCCTTCAAAATCCATCAACGATCTCTGGGGTTTGCTGGGTCGTGATTACAATGATGGCGGCTATATTGCCGGTACCATCATCAAGCCCAAGCTGGGTCTTCGCCCCAAGCCCTTCGCCGAAGCGGCCTACCAGTTCTGGCTCGGTGGCGATTTTATCAAGAATGACGAACCGCAGGGCAACCAGACATTCTGTCCTATGAAAACAGTACTGCCGATGGTCGCAGATGCCATGAACCGTGCGCAGGATGAAACCGGCGAAGCCAAACTTTTTTCCGCCAATATCACTGCCGACTGTTATCACGAAATGTGTGCCCGCGCCGATTATGTGTTGGAAACATTTGGCGAAAATTCACCCCGTGTAGCCTTCCTGGTAGATGGCTATGTCGGCGGTCCGGGTATGGTGACAACGGCGCGCCGTAACTATCCGGAGCAGTATCTGCACTATCACCGCGCGGGTCATGGCGCAGTCACGTCACCTTCCGCTGTACGCGGCTATACCGCTTTTGTACTGGCCAAACTGTCGCGACTGATGGGTGCCTCGGGTATTCATGTCGGCACCATGGGCTTTGGCAAAATGGAAGGTGGTAATGACGATCGCAATATCGCCTACATGATCGAACGTGACAGTGCAGACGGCCCATTCTTTCACCAGGAGTGGTATGGAATGAAGCCAACCACGCCGATCATTTCCGGCGGCATGAACGCTCTGCGCCTACCCGGATTCTTCAAGAACCTCGGGCACGGCAATGTTATCAATACCTCCGGTGGAGGTTCATATGGGCACATCGACAGCCCCGCAGACGGCGCCATATCTTTGAAACAGGCATACCAGTGCTACCTGGAAGGTGCCGACCCGATTGAGTTTGCAAAAGAACACCGGGAGTTTGCACGTGCATTTGAGTCCTTTCCTGGTGATGCCGACCTGCTCTATCCGGGTTGGCGGGAAAAGCTCGGTGTGCACAGGTAATCTGACCCTGGCCTCTACATAGGAATTCGCAGATGACAAACGTAGACCAATACAAGATCACCGCAGAGCCCTTCTATGCCCCCCAGGGCAACGAGGTCGAGTGGTATGAAGCCGCTTATCGCAAGCGGCTTCCGGTGATGGTCAAGGGACCTACAGGCTGCGGTAAATCGCGCTTTATTGAATACATAGCGTGGAAACTGGACAGGCCATTGATCACCGTTGCCTGCAATGAGGATATGACCGCATCCGATCTGACCGGTCGTTACCTGCTGGATGCCAACGGTACCCACTGGGTAGATGGCCCGCTAACCATCGCCGCCAGGCTCGGGGCCATCTGCTACCTGGACGAAATCGTTGAAGCCCGCCAGGATACGACCGTGGTGATACATCCCTTGACCGACCACCGGCGTGCCCTGCCACTGGATAAAAAAGGCGAAATGGTTACGGCCCACGAAGATTTCCAGTTGGTGATTTCCTATAACCCCGGCTATCAAAGCCTGATGAAAGACCTTAAGCAATCCACCAAGCAGCGTTTCGTGGGTATGGATTTTGATTATGCAAGCAGCGATCTGGAAGCGTCCATCCTGGTGAAGGAAACGGGCATTGAAGAGGAGATTGCCCGCAAATTGGTCGCCGTTGGACAGGCTGCACGAAATTTAAAAGGCCATGGCCTGGATGAAGGTATTTCAACCCGCCTGATGGTCTATGCAGCAAGCCTGATAGACAGTGGTCTTGCAGCGAACGAGGCCTGCCGCCTGGCGATGGTCAGACCAATCACTGATGATGCGGATATACGCAGCACGCTTGATCATGCCATCGATTCTGTATTTGGTAATTAACACTATATATCATGAATTTAAGATTATTTTCTAATCTAGATTATCATGGTTAACAAAGCCATCGAAACAGTCGCCGAATACCGTTACCCGGCGCAGCGCAGCGCGCTTAAATGCAATTTTGCGCAACTCGAAGATGTATTTGACGACTGCATGGATGAGGCCGTTAAAAGTCTCTCCGCAGATGGCATTAACGACTACCTTGAAGGCGCCTCACTGGTCTGCATGATCGGTCGTGGCTTTGAGCCGGTATTGGTTTACCTGGAAGAAGTACCGCAAATCTGCCGGCATGTCGGCGAGCAGGCCGCCTCGCTGATCTCACAATCTGTGTGGAAGATCAGCCGCACACCCAATGGCGTGTCGATTCTGTCGTTTTTACAGGCCCTGCCCTCCGCTGCCCGTCGTCTGCAAAGTGAACAGCAGTTCGATCAATTCATAAAGATCGTGTTTGACTTTATGGAAGCGACCACCGGTTCCATCCATGGCTTTCATACCACCATTCCCAGTCCGGCTCTCAACGACCTGCTGGATAACACTGCTGTGTTGCTCGGCCAGATCACACTCGAGGGGCTTAAAAACTGGGTTGATTATGGTGTTCGTTATTACTCAAACCACCCGGAACAGCAAAGGGAGTATTTCTCACTGCAATCAGCGGATTCAAGGGCGATTTTACAGCGCGAACGGCATGGCACATTGTTCGCAGACAACCAGCGCCGTCTCAATATGTACCTGAAGTCGTTGTGGGATGAAAAGCAACAACTGGTGCCCTACTCCACCGGCTTTGCCACTGACGACATCGGTTCGCAACAACCTCAGCCTTATTTTGATTCGCTGGGCATGCG
>CALJWY010000339.1 GCA_937974465.1 uncultured Lysobacterales bacterium
CAGGGCGACCTTTTTTAACCCAAGAACAAAACACGTACTTTTTTGCACAGCCATCCCAACAACTACCACCATTATTCCCGCGTAGGCGGGAATCTCCATGTGTGACGTTCGACTTAAATCACACTGATGATTAGAGCACGCCGAATTCATGAGATCCCGGACAATGCTTCGCATTTCCGGGATGACGTTGTTGTTTAGAATAGCGTCATTCCCGTACTCACCACCGTCATTCCCGCGCAGGCGGGAATCTCCATGCGACTTTTGGCCTAAAATATACCAATGGATAGAGCGTGGAGTATTAACGAGATCCCGGACAATGCTTCGCATTTCCGGGATGACGGTGCTTTTGGTTTTGTGATGCGCTTGGTTTAGGTTTTACTCTTCTTGGTTTAGATTTTACTCTTGATGAAATATGCTGCCACCGCCAGATTGATGGGGGTTGCAAGGACCAGTACGTCGAGGTTGTGTTGGTGGCCGGGTAATAGCTGCAATAGCCAGGCGATGGTGACTGAGGCTATCAGCAGGCCTGCACTCAACTGTCTCAATGGCGGTATCAGCAGCAACAGAATCAATGGGTTGAATAACAGCAGGTTGGCATTGGGGCGGGTTACTTCGTGATCGGTGAACATCCAAAGGGCGGCGAGCACCAGGCCGATGGTTGCACTGATCAGCACCCATGAACCGGCGAGTCCGGCCAGCCACGCAGGTGGCATCAATCTGCCGCTGATCCAGGCAATAGCGGTAATCAGCAGTCCCAGCAACAGGTACCTGTACCAGGAAGCGGCCGGTATGGCCGCGGGCTGTTCTGCTGTCGAGGTAAATATCACCTTATCCGTAGCCAGCAGTTGATCACCTGTATCCCGTGACATGGCCGCTAACTCGTCAGCCACTACCATCGGAATAAACATTTCATCCCAGCGACTGACATCGCGATCCACCGGGGCACCCAGGCCCAGCTCAAGGCCCAGGTAATACCAGAACTGCATCTGTGTCAGGCGCCTGGTCTGGTCACGAAAATTCAATCCTGCGGGCAGGCTCTTGGTGCGTGCTGAGAGCGCGCCATCAAGGGCCAGGTCCAGCGCGTCCCGGATCCGGGTTGAACAGTTGTTTAAATAGTAATCGTAGCGATAGTCTCGGTTTTCCGGGCGAATATCATTCAGCAGGTAATCTCGCAACTGCGTGTATTGGGCTGGTTGCAGGTTTAACTTCTGCACCCGGATACTGCGGTTGTCGCCACGATAGAATTCAAATTCACGGCTGGCCGGCTGGGCGATGGAAAAATACAGCATGCGGCCACGCATAAAACGCAGGAAAAAGTCTTCCTGGTCAAAATCAAAATATCCAAAATTGAAGGTATGATCCAAGCCCTCTGCTGGTTCCCGCAACCAGATGGCGTTATGGCCAAAGCGCTCCCAGTAGATTTCACCAGGGCCAAAGGTGACCAGCCATGCCTCGGCAGCGTCTGCGGGCACGGCAGGAATGTCGGACATGGTATTTGCATTTACGGGGGCAGACCAGGACAGGATGATTGCACACAGCAACAGGTAACATTGGTTCAGCAAACGCTGTTGAAATTTCTGCAGAATCAACCTAATCCACTTGCAGGTCATTCATTTCCAGCATGATGATGCGGCGGCTGTCAGCGGCGGTCACGGTGAATTCGAAGCGGTCTCCAAGGATAACGGTCTCGCCGCGCTCCGGTACCCGGCCAAACTCAGCCAGCAGCAAGCCGCCCACGGTATCATAGCCCTCGTCGCTGAAATCGCAGCTGAAAGCAGTGTTGAAATCTTCGACCTCGGCCAGGGCCTTTACCTGGAAACGGTTCTTGCCCAGCGGCTTGATGGCTGCTTCTTCTTCCTCGTCATGCTCATCATCGATTTCACCGACAATTTCCTCCAGCACATCTTCGATCGTGATCAGGCCGGAGACACCGCCATATTCATCCACCACGATGGCCATATGATTACGGCTGGCGCGAAAATCCCTTAACAACATGTTCAGACGCTTGCTTTCAGGGATCACTACCGCCGGCCTGACGAGTGACTTCAGATCGAATGGACTACCGTTTTCTGCATAATGCCGCAGCAGATCCTTGGCCAGCAGGATGCCCTGTACCTCATCACGGTCTTCGCCGATCACCGGAAAGCGCGAATGACCCGATTCGAGGACCAGGGGCAGAAACTCTTCAAGGGTGTTTTCCAGCGGCACCACCACCATGTGAGAGCGCGGCACCATGGCGTCGCGGACCTGCATCTCGGACACGGCCAATGCGCCTTCAATCATGGCGACCGCTTCAAGGTCGAGGATGCCCTTTTCACAGGCTTCATTAATCAGTTCTTTGAGTTCTTCACGATCCCGTGGCTCTGATGTAAACAGGTTGCCTATGCGTCCCATCCACGTTTTTGGCCCGGAATCGTTACTCGATTGATCTTCACTCATATTTGTCAGAGCTTGCTTAAAGCCCCATGACGACGCCCATCGCGCCAAAAATAACAGGGTATAGCTAACGTTTTACCAGAAGCTTCCCGATATTTCAGCATTATCAGATGAAATATCTAACTTAAATCCACGTAAGGATCTGAAATACCCAGCTTTGCCAGAATTTCAGTCTCCAGCGACTCCATGCTCTCGGCTTCTTCAGCCTCGATATGGTCGTGACCCAACAGGTGCAGCATGCCATGTATGGTCAGGTGCGCCCAATGATCTTCCTCTTTCCTGTTCTGTTCCTTTGCCTCACGTGCCACCACCGGCGCACAAATCAGCAGATCACCCAACTGTGGTTCACGAACTTCTTCGGGCAAGCCTTCGGGCAGTTCGGCCGGAAAGGACAGCACGTTGGTGGCATAGTCCATGTGGCGGTAATCACGGTTGAACTGCCAGGCTTCCTGCTCATCGGCAATCCGGATCGTCAACCTGACCTGCCGGCCTGTGCCGGCCAGCGCGGCCTCCACCCACAGCTGAAACTGATCATCACCCGGGATATGTGCACCGGGCACAGCCCGCTGGATTTCAAGCTCAGCCAGCATCGGCGCCGCCATCTGAATCGGCCTTGTCATAGGCTCTTACGATACGTTGCACCATTGGGTGCCGGACCACATCCCGCGCCGTAAAATAGCTGAAACTGATGCCATCAACACCCTTGAGAATTTTGACGGCATGTTTCAACCCCGACAACTGGTTCTTGGGCAAATCGATTTGCGTGACGTCACCGGTAATCACCGCCGTGGAGCCAAAGCCGGTGCGGGTCAGGAACATTTTCATTTGTTCAGTTGTGGTGTTCTGGGCTTCATCCAGGATGATGAAAGCATCATTCAGGGTACGGCCACGCATGAATGCCAGCGGTGCAACCTCGATAACGTTGCGATCAATCAGGCGGGTGACATGATCAAAGCCAAGCATCTCATACAGCGCGTCGTACAGGGGGCGCAGGTAGGGGTCCACCTTTTGCGCCAGGTCACCCGGCAGAAATCCGAGCCGCTCGCCGGCTTCTACCGCCGGTCTGACCAGCACGATTCTTTGTACATTATCCGTCTGCAGGGCCGCCACTGCGCTGGCTACGGCCAGGTAGGTCTTGCCGGTACCAGCAGGGCCAATGCCAAAATTGACGGCATGTTTATCAATGTTTCTCAGGTAACTTTTCTGATTGGGGCCACGACCACGCACGGCGCCGCGCTTGGTGATGATGGTTATATCATCGGGGTGTGAGGCGCCCTCTTCCGCATCCGCGATTTCAGCAACCCCGGAATCCTGTAAATGCAGGTTGATCATCTCCGGTGTCAGCATCTCTGACTCGGACAGTTTGTACAGCTGTTTTAACAAGCGGCTGGCGGTGCGGGCCTGGCGGGCTTCACCCTGGACCGTAAACAGGTTACCACGGCAGAAGATATCCACCTGCAGGCGGTTTTCCATTTGCTTGAGATGTTCGTCAAACTGCCCGCACAGATTGGCGAGGCGTTCCGTATCGGCAGGTTCCAGCTCGAGGTTCAGTCGTTGACTCATTGGGTTCTCAATTGACCGCTGCGGCAGATTGACCGGTCACCACGCGGGCGCGCAGTGAATTGCTTAACGCCTCGGTGATCACCACGTCAACAAATTGACCGACCAGGCGTGGGTGGCCATCAAAGTTCACCACCCGGTTGTTCTCGGTACGCCCGGCCAGTTGCTTGGGGTCTTTTTTGCTGAGACCCTCTACCAGGATGCGCTGCACACCACCGATCATGTTTTTGCTGATCTCAAGCGCCTGTTGGTTGATCAAGGCCTGCAAGCGGGCAAGACGTTCTTTCTTGACCTCCATTGGCGTGTCATCGGGCAGTGAGGCAGCCGGCGTGCCCGGGCGGGCGCTGTAAATAAAACTGAAGCTCTGGTCAAAATTAATATCCGCGATCAGCTTCATCGTATTCTCAAAATCCTGTTCTGTTTCACCCGGAAAACCAACGATAAAGTCCGAGGACAGGCTGATATCGGGGCGTTGTTCACGCAGGCGGCGGATTTTCTGCTTGTATTCGAGCACCGTGTGGCCGCGCTTCATCATCGCCAGCACGCGGTCGGAACCGCTTTGGACCGGCAGATGAACGTAATTGGCCAGCTTGGGAATTTCGCCAAAGGCCTCGATCAGGCTGGAGGAAAATTCTACCGGGTGCGAGGTGGTGAAACGGATGCGCTCAATCCCGTCGATGGCGGCGACATAGTGAATCAACAAGGCCAGGTCGGCCCTGCCGCCTTCGAACAACTCACCGTCATAGGAATTGACATTCTGACCCAACAGATTGATCTCCTTGACACCCCGTTCGGCAAGGCCGGCACATTCAGCCACCACGTCATCCAGTGGACGACTGACCTCTTCACCACGTGTATAGGGCACCACACAGAAAGTGCAGTATTTGGAACAGCCTTCCATGATCGACACGAAGGCGCTTGGGCCAGTGGCGCCTGCGGCCGGCAGGCTGTCGAACTTTTCAATTTCCGGGAAGGAGATATCGACCGCGTGTTTTCCCGTATTACGAACTGCGTCAATCATGTCCGGCAAGCGGTGCAGCGTCTGTGGTCCGAAGACCATGTCGACAAAAGGTGCGCGCTTGATAATTGCTTCACCTTCCTGGCTGGCCACACAACCACCCACACCAATGACCACCTTACGGCCATCAGCCTTGAGCTTTTTCCAGCGGCCGAGCTGGGAAAAGACCTTTTCCTGGGCCTTTTCTCGAATCGAACAGGTGTTTACCAGGATCACGTCCGCATCGGCCTCGGTATCGGTTAATTCCAGGCCATGCGATGCCGCCAGTACGTCCGCCATCTTGTCGGAGTCGTACTCGTTCATCTGACACCCGTGTGTCTTGATAAATAACTTGCCTTTCATCTAACGCTTGCCTTTCCAATAATCCTGAAAACTAAGACCGGACCTTTACATGCTGTTTCATGCCCCACTATTCAAGCCTCGGGCATGCAAGCAAACAGATCGCACAGAACCCGATAGAATACACTTAGAACCGTTGCTTAGCCATCAATCAGGGACTTGATAATGAACGGAGCCATAGTGAAATTACCCGACGGCCTGATGTCAGACCTGAATAATGCCGACAGGGTGTTGGTTCTCACTGGTGCAGGTATGTCCGCAGAAAGCGGCGTACCCACGTTTCGTGATGCCCAGCAAGGACTGTGGGCAAAGTACCGGCCGGAGGACCTGGCAACACCCCAGGCTTTTGAAAGAAACCCGCAAATGGTCTGGGACTGGTATGAGGACCGGCGCAATAACATCGTTAATGTACACCCGCATGCTGGCCATGCGTCCCTGGTCGAAATGGAACAATTCTTCGAACGCCTTGTGGTGGTCACCCAGAATGTTGACAGCCTGCACCAACTGGCCGGCTCAAAAGACGTGGTCGAGTTACACGGGAATATCATGCGTTCGATCTGCAGCGAAACGGGCAAGCTCATTGACGAGCAATGGCTGAGATCACAATCCAGTCATCCACCCGCTTCGCCACATCACCCGGACGGCTTGGCCAGGCCCGGTGTGGTCTGGTTTGGAGAGTCATTGCCGCAGATAGCCATGGACCGGGCAATGGCCGAGGCTTCTTCCTGCGATGTATGT
>CALJWY010000340.1 GCA_937974465.1 uncultured Lysobacterales bacterium
GCCAAAAACTGAGACTCATCCCGCCCCCGGCCGGCAGTTCGCCGGTCAAAAGCTCTTCTGCAGTGACGATTTCAAAGGCCAAGGCACCCTCGTCGGTAACCACCAAAACCCTCGAAACGAAAACCAGCCCGGCGGCGAGCACGCCAAAACCTGCGAACGAGGCTGCCAGTAAACCTGTAGCAAAACCACCCTCTAAGCCGGTGCCAGCCAGTCAGTCAGACCCAGAAAGCTGGAAATGGCCGACCGAAGGCCGGGTGCTCAGAACCTATATTGCTGGTGACCCGGCCCGAAATGGCCTCGATATTGCGGGTAAGGAAGGCCAGGCCATCAAGGCTTCCGCGGCGGGTGTTGTGGTCTACAGTGGCAATGGCCTGATCGGTTATGGCGAACTTATCATTATCAAGCACAGCCAAAAAATGCTCAGCGCTTACGCCCATAACAAGGTTCGCCTGGTGAAGGAAGGTGAGCAGGTGTCGAGCGGTCAAAAGATTGCCGAGATGGGCCGAAATGCGGGCAATGAGCAAATCCTTCACTTTGAAATTCGGGCCAAAGGCAAGCCGGTCAATCCCGTGGTTTATCTTCCGAAAAAATAATCACGGCTTGGTTGTTGCCTTTTTATCACTGAGTAAGCAAACGATTACAGCGCTTTATGGTTGTGACATTTGTTTGTGATTGTGATAGCTTGGAGTTTCCGATTCAACGACTTGCCCGGGTTAAACGCAGTTTTTTTAAACCTATCCGGCTTGAAGGGGAAGTTGATTCGTGATGTTTTATCACGTGGGTATTGAATGGATACAGAAAACAAAGATAAAGCAGACAAGGCAGGGTCCGGGCGTCGCAAAACCGAGTCTGACCTCAAGTTTGATCAGCGTGGTGACGCCAAGGCCAAACGGCAAAGACTGCATCATGGTGACGTCACACGTATATATTTAAGTGAAATCGGACGCGCCAAACTTCTCACAGCAGACGAAGAGAAAACACTGTCACGGGCAGCCCTGGGTGGTTGCATGGCAAGCCGCCAACGCATGATTGAGTGCAACCTGCGGTTGGTGGTTAAAGTGGCGCGTGCCTATATCAACCGTGGATTGCCATTGCTGGACCTTATTGAAGAGGGCAACCTGGGCCTGATTCGTGCTGTTGAAAAGTTCGATCCGGAAAGAGGATTCCGTTTTTCTACCTATGCGACCTGGTGGATTCGCCAATCGGTCGAGCGCTCGATCATGAACCAATGCCGTACCGTGCGCCTGCCAATACACGTGATTCGTGAATTGACCACTTATCTGAAAGCCACGCGTGAACTGGAACAGAAACTGGGTCGTCGCCCGGCGATTGAAGAAGTGGCCGTTAAACTGGACAAGCCCAACAAGGCAGTGCATACACTTTTCAGTTTTAACGAATCCACAGCATCGTCGGATAATGCACCCGGCAGTCCGGGTGCCTCGGTGCTGGACTCAATTGCAGACGACCAAAGCCATGATCCTGAAAATGAATACGCGGAACAGGCAGCAGGGGAGTTGTTGGTTCACTGGCTGGATATGCTTCCCAAGCAACAGCGGATCGTTGTAGAACATCGTTTCGGCTTGCATGGCAAGGGCCGGTTGACCCTGGAAGAGGTTGGTCAGCTTCTCGGAGTTACCAGGGAAAGAGTGAGGCAGGTACAACTGGCGGCCCTGACGCGTCTGCGGGAAATCTCCCGTCGCGAAGGCGTTATGGAAACGCCGTTTATCAAGTAAGAGGTATCAGTGCCGCAACCACGTTGCGCCCCTCAGACGCCAAAACATTAAATGTCCGGCAGGCCGCATCGGTTGTCATCACTTCAAAACCAAGTCCACGACGGAAAAAATGTACCTGTGTGGCCGGGGGTAAAAACACCTGGGATTCACCGGTGCCGATAATAACCACCTCAGGCTGCAGCTCAAAAATCGCTTCCAGGCTGGCCTCGCAGATGTCTTCGACCGTTTTTACATCCCAGGAGGGAATGATACGGTCACTTGAAATAATAAAGGGCTGCGTGTAGTAATCTTCATGCACACGTATACCATCCGCGCTGACTGCGCGAATGTAATACTGGTTCAAGGGGGTTTCGAGGTTAATCTCCATGCTTGCTGGCCACCAATTTATTTACCGGGATCGACGACCGGTTTTTCCGGGTGTCTTTTGTAGAAGCAGGCAACCTGACCGATACTTTGCACCAGTTCAGCGCTGCATTTTTCAGCAATATCGAGGGCCCACTGTTTGCGGGTTTCGCGGTCTCCCCTGAGCTTCACCTTGATGAGTTCATGGTCATTCAGGGTCCGTTCTATTTCGGCAACCACGGATTCACTGAGGCCTTTGTCGGCAACGGTGACGAGTGGTTTAAGGTGGTGGGCCTTGGCGCGCAGATTTTTCTTCTGCGATGCTTTTAATGGCATCTGATGCTTCCTGTTATGGCAAACTACCATTTTAACACCATTTAATCCGGGTCAGAGAGAAGTGCCAGGGTAGATTTGCCAATCGTTGAGCACATTCATATACCTGTATGCTCTGGCACTTCACTCTGACTCCAGTTGGAACGCTAATGGCAAAAAGTAAAAGTAGTCGCCGCTGGCTGGCCGAACACTTCGATGACCAGTATGTAAAGATGGCGCAACAACAGGGTTTGCGCTCAAGGGCGGCATTCAAGCTGCTGGAGCTTGATGAAAAATATCATTTTATTCGCAAGGGTATGCGGGTAGTGGATCTTGGCTCGGCTCCGGGCAGCTGGACCCAGGTTGTCCAACGGGTGCTGGGAGACACGGGGAAAATCATTGCGCTGGACATTCTGCCAATGGATCCGCTTGAGAATGTGACCTTTATCCAGGGCGATTTTACCGATGATGAACCATTGGCACTGTTGGAAGAGGCTTTAAATGGTCAGACTGCTGATCTTGTGTTGTCGGACATGGCACCCAATATGAGTGGTATGGGTGCGGTCGACCAACCGCGCGCAATGTACCTGGCGGAACTTGCGCTGGCTTTCGCAGAACAATGGCTGGAGCCCGGCGGAAGTTTTGTTGTCAAAGTATTTCATGGAGAAGGTTTTGACAACTTTGTGCTGCAAACCCGGTCTTTATTTGACAAGGTACAGATTCGCAAGCCTTCAGCCTCCCGGCCACGTAGTCGGGAAGTTTATATACTGGGACATCGACGCAAGTTACAATGACAAGTTGAGATAGACGGGGTCAGAGTAAGCACAGGGTTGAAATTCGGGAAAGAATTAGTAGATTCAGAGCCTGTATTTACTCCAACCCCATGTATTACGCCACTTTTTCTGTCTGCTTAAGGACTGAGGATAAACGATTGAATGATATGTTAAAAAATGTGATTACATGGGGCATCATCTTGCTGGTACTGATGTCCATTTTTAATCACTATGGCAACGTTGGAAGCTCACCAGACGAGCTCACGTATTCCGATTTTCTTGATAATGTACGTAACGGTACGATTGCGGAAGTCACCATAAGCAGCACGGCGGAAGGCAATACAATCCAGGGCACAGATGTAAACGGAAATCCGTTTCGTACCTTTGGAATGCCTGATCCCCGCCTGGTCGATGACCTGGTCGACAACAATGTCCAGATTACTGCTGAACCCCCGGAACAACGGTCCGTTATCCTCGACCTGATCATCAATATTATCCCGGTCTTGCTGTTGGTTGGCCTGTGGGTGTATTTCATGCGCCAGATGCAGGGTGGAGGTGGTGGCCGTGGCGCCATGTCGTTTGGCAAGAGCAAGGCGAAACTGCAGGGCGAAGACCAGATCAAGGTGACCTTTGCCGATGTAGCCGGTGTCGAGGAAGCCAAGGAAGAGGTCGAGGAACTGGTTGAGTTCCTGCGTAACCCGGGTAAG
>CALJWY010000341.1 GCA_937974465.1 uncultured Lysobacterales bacterium
CTTTGACCCCTTCAAAGCAGCCAATATCGGCCTGGACCTGACGTCCGTTTCCAGCGAGCTGGGTGCAAACGCAAACATTTCAGCGGGTAGCAATGAGGTTGGAAGGCGGCAATACACGGTGCGATTCAGCGGCAAGTACGAAGTTGAATCCCTGGGTGACCTGGTTCTTGAGTGGCGTGATGGCAAGCCAATCCGTTTGAGCGATATCGCCCGCATCGATATGACCATGGTAGACCCTTCTACGATGCTGCATATGAATGGTGGGCCTGCAGTCGCTGTGAACGTGATTCCCGAGTCTGGCGTCAACGTCCTGGAAGTGATGGCTGCTCTCAAAGAGACTATTGCCGATTTGGCCGCCAATGAGCTGGATCGTGCCGGTTTAACCATCAGCCAGAACTATGATGAATCCCTCTACGTGACAGGGTCCATCAACATGGTTCGGAATAACCTTCTGTTAGGCATGACGCTGGCAGTAGTGGTTTTATGGTGGTTTTTAAGAAAATTCCGTGCAACCTTGATTGTCGCTTTGTCCATTCCATTGTGCCTGTTTTCAGCATTTGTTGTGCTCAACATAACCGGTCGAACCCTGAATATTATTTCCCTGGCGGGTTTGGCCTTCGCAACGGGAATGGTGCTTGATGCCGCGATCGTGGTTTTGGAAAATATTTTCAGACAACGAGAAAGAGGCAAGAAAGGAAACGAGGCTTCCGAACGAGGCACTTTACAGGTGTGGGGAGCATTACTGGCTTCAACCGCTACGACCATTGCGATTTTCATGCCGGTGATATTTTTAAGGGATGAAGCGGGGCAGCTTTTCAGCGATCTGGCGATTACAATTTCTGCTGCGGTTACCGCGTCCCTGATCGTTGCGGTGACGGTTTTGCCCTCAGCGGCTGCTAACTGGGTCAAAGGCAGTGCGATTGAAGACGTTCACCGACATTGGTGGCGGTGGATAACGGATCACATCATGGCCTGGACCGCGACACCTCGGCGCCGCAGATTCTGGATTGCCGGCCTGACTATCGTGCCCTTATTGCTGGTGATAAGCCTCAAGCCCTCTGCAGACTATTTACCCGAAGGCAAGCGCAACTTCATTTTTGGTTTTATGATTGCGCCACCCGGACTGGGAGTTGAGACAGCAGAACGGGAAGTGATGGATGTTATCGATCAGAGGCTTGCCCCATATATCAATGGTGAAGACCCGCTGCAGCTGGATAATTATTTCCTTGGTATTTCGCGTGGGTTTGGAACTTTTATCGGTGGGCGGGCAGTTGACCCGGGTGATGTTGATGCCTTGATCAGTGTCTTCAACCTGGAAATCCTGTCAGGGTTCCCTGACACCATTGCTTTTGCATCGCGGCGAGCCATTTTTGGCGGTTCCAGGGGCGGTCGGCAGATCAACGTGGATTTGCAGGCCGATTCATTCGAATCACTGATTCAAGCTGGCCAGGTTGGATTCAATTCCATTCTGGAGGCGTTACCGGGAGCCAATGTCCGCCCATTACCCGGCCTCGAACAGGCAGAACCAGAATTGCGCCTGGTACCCGATGATCGCCGAATTGCCGAGGTGGGATGGAACCGTGCGCGCATGGCTACGATAATTCGGGCAATGGGTGATGGCGCATTTATGGGAGAGTATTTCGACGGGACTCGACGCTATAACGTTATTATACGGGCTCAAGAGTGGACATCCCCAGAGGAACTGGCCGCCATGCCGGTTGCAACCCCGAATGGTGAGATTCAAACCATCGGCGAGTTGACAAAAATAATTCGTACCGCCGGACCTTCACAGATTCGCAGAGTCGACCGGAATCGTACCCTGACCCTCCAGGTAACGCCGCCTGCAGCCATGGCGCTGGAGGATGCGATTGAGGTCATTGATTCCCAGGTAATTCCGGAGATTTTGAAGAGCCTGCCACCGGAGGCCGGCATTCAGATGCGTGGAACCGCCGAGGCTCTTGACCAGGCTTTAAAAAGTATGGCGGGCAGTTTTTCACTGGCTATTGTTATCTTGTACTTGCTGATTTCAGCGCTGTTTCGGTCCTTCAGGGATTCCCTGCTGGTGATCATGGCCATTCCCATGGCCACCGTGGGAGGGATCATCTCCTTGCGCATAATGGACCTGGTGTTGTTGGGAAGCGGTGGACAGAAGATGGATCTGTTAACCATGATCGGTTTTGTTATCTTGCTTGGATTGGTGGTCAATAACGCGATTCTATTGGTATACAGGGCGCGTGACGGTGAGCGGGAGGGTATGTCGCGGAAGGTGGCCGTTGAAAGTGCGGTCCGACTGCGCCTGCGGCCGATCCTGATGAGCACCCTGACAAGTGTTTTCGGCATGTTACCGTTAATGCTGATACCTGGTTCAGGCACTGAACTCTACCGTGGCATGGCCGCGGTGATCGTGGGCGGCATGCTTGTCAGCGGCCTATTTACACTTATCCTGTTGCCAAGTCTGTTGCGCTCAAGGGAAGAATTGTTTCCCGGCAAAAATTCGCAGCCGGCTTAAGCTCATGAATGATTCCAGGTGGATATGAGTGGAATGAAAAAAATAATATGTATTCTGGCAGTTCTTGTCATTGGCGTGGCAGTCCAGTCACAGGTGCTTGCACAAAACCGGGAGTCATCGGCGAATGTCAGTGTCGCGAAGGCTTTTATAACTTCGATCGCTCCGCAAAGCATCGTTCCAGGCACCGTTGTAAGCCGCAATGATGCAAAGCTTGCTGCGGAAGTGACGGGTCGCTTGATCGATGTCTCAGATGTCGGGACCGTGGTTAAGAGTGGCGACGTAGTGGCGATAATCGAAGACACGCAGCTATTACTCAAACGTGATGAGCAGCGTGCCGAGGTCAACAGGGCGCAGGCCAGGTTGAAATTCCTTGAAAATGAAGAGAAGCGCTTCGTCACGTTGGCGGAATCCAATCTTGCCGCTGCGACAAAGCTGGACGAGACCCGGTCGGATCGTGATGTATCGCGGGGCGACTTGCAGGTGGCCAGGTCGAGGCTGGCACAAATTGAAGACCAGTTGTCCCGTACCAGGATTACCGCACCATTTGGCGGCATTGTGGTGGAGCGGTTGATGATGCCAGGTGAACGCGTCAACACTGGCAGCGATGTAGTGCGCCTGGTTGACCAGCAGCATCTGGAAGTGATCGCCAGGGCGCCATTGGATTATTTTTCCTTCGTGCGTCCGAAACAGGTGCTGGTTATAAAGACAGAAACCGCAAACATCACCGGTACGGTTCGGACAGTTGTTGCTATCGGATCCGAGAACACCCATCAATTCGAACTCAGGCTCGATATCGAAGCCAACCGGTTTCCCGTTGGGCAGACAGTCCGGGTGTCGGTCCCCGTTTCCAATGCAAGGCAAGCACTGGTCGTGCCTCGTGATGCCCTGGTGCTGAGGCCGGAGGGCATTACGGTGTTCGTGATAGACAAGGACAACAAGGCCAGGCAGGTTGCGGTGACCACGGGTGTAGGCACGGGTGACAATATAGAGGTCAATGGTGATATTGAAGATGGTGCCGTGGTGGTCATAAGGGGCAATGAGCGTCTGACCACCGGCCAGTCGGTCTCCATCATGCAAGGCTAGCTCCACTTGAACCTGATCAATATTCAAAAAGGTGAGTGGCCGCGATTTTTGCTGGCCTTCAGCTATTTTTTCTTTTTGTTGGCCGGGTATTTCATGCTCAGGCCCATTCGGGGAACCGTTGCAGCGAATCACTCTGAGTCCCTGCACCTGCTGTATACCGGAACATTTATTTCGATGCTATTGCTGGTCCCTGTTTTTGGCTGGCTGGTTTCCAGGTTCAGGCGTGGCCGTTTTATCCCCGGCATCTACCTGTTTTTTATTTCCAATCTTATTTTCTTTGTCTTCGCATTCAAGGGTGAAGCCACGCTGGATTGGGTGCAATATGCCTTCTACATCTGGTTGAGTGTTTTTAACCTTTTCGTGGTATCGATATTCTGGAGTTTCATGGCAGATATTTTTCGTCCTGGCCAGGCGCAACGCCTGTTTGGCAGCATCATGGCAGGCGGTAGTTTAGGGGCGATTTCAGGCCCGCTTTTAACAGCAAGATGGGTAGAGCACATCGGTTCCAGCGGTGTCATGATATTGGCCATTATTTTGTTATTGTTGGCGACGACTATCGCCATCGCGCTTGGCCGGTTTGAACGAGGCCAACAGCAGAACCCACAAGCTGTGATTATCGGCGGCAGTGTCTGGGAGGGTGCTGTGAAGGTCTTTCGGTCAAAATACCTGTTGCTGATCTGCCTGTTGATGTTGTCCCATAACCTGACGTCGACGTTCCTTTACAACGGTCTGGCGGTGCTGGTTGACCGCAACATAACGGGATTTGATGAGCGCACAGAGTTTTTCAGCTACGTTGACCTGATCGTGCAGGTGCTGGCATTCCTGTTCCAGTTTTTGATCACTTCACGCCTGGTGATTTTCCTTGGTATGCCGAGAACCGCGGTCCTCCCGCCAATTCTGCTGGCAGCCGGGTTTACCTTGTTGGGGAGTTCGCTTGGATTGGTCCTGTTTGCTGCAATCCAGGTGGCGCAACGCGCATTGAATTATGGCTTGTTGGGGCCGGTCAAAGAGATGTTATTCACGGTGGTGGACCGCGAAACCAAGTACAAGAGTAAAAACTTCATTGATACTGTCGTGTATCGGGGCAGTGATGTCACGGCCAGTTGGATATTCAAAGGTATGATGACCGCGGGCCTTTCCTTGTCCCAGATTGCATGGATCTATGTGCCGCTCATGGGTATTTGGGCAGCAATTGCCTGGCGATTGGGCACGACCTATCTCCGTTTAAAAGCTCAGCTGGATTCAGTTTCCGGGTAAGAACCGCTTTCCCGCCGAGGTCTGTACGGGTTCGACCGGGCATTGATAAAGCCTCTCCAGGTTCGCCTGGTTCAGAATCTCATCGGCGGGTCCGGCCTGCCACTCTCCCTCCCCGAATAACATCAGGATATGAGAACAGTACCTGGCAGCCAGGTTCACATCATGTAATGCAGTCAGCGCGCAATGTTGCATTTGCTGAACCTGTTTCTCAACCAGGTTCATAATCCGCACCTGGTGTTTGATATCCAGATGGTTTGTGGGTTCATCCAGCAATAGCACGGCTGGTTCCTGGACGATTAACGAGGCAAAGGCGAGACGGCGGGCCTCACCACCGGAAAGTCCCGTGACACTGCGGGATTCAAAGCCCTCAAGATCGACAGCCTGGAGGGCATCCAGCGCTGTTTGTTTGTCGTTTGGGCCTTCGCGTTCCCAGTAATCAAGGTGTGGATGCCTGCCGGTCAATACCGTTTCCAGAACGCTGGCGTCAAACAGGTATACCGTGTGCTGCTGCAGCATCCCCAGCAGCCTCGCAATGGCGCGTCGCGGCAGTTTTTCAATCGCCTGGTTTTCAAGCAAAACACGACCGGTATCCGGGCAAGACAGCCCAGCCATGCACTTGAGCAGGGTTGTTTTGCCAATGCCGTTGGGTCCCAGCAAGCCCCAGAATTGGCCGGGAGCAAGCTGCAAGTCCAGCTGCGTACAGATGAGTTTGCCGGCGATACTGACATCCAGGGATTGGCAGGCTAATGATGTCATAGGCCTTTCAACCTGGCGCGATTAAGTAACAGTAAAAACAGGGGCACGCCGAGCAGCGCCGTGATGACACCAACAGGTAATTGTTGGGGGCTCAAAACAGTTCGGGCCAGGGTGTCGGAAAAAACCAGGAAAAATCAGCCAAACAATGTCGCTGCCGGAATCAGGATGCGATGATCGGAACCCACCAGCAAGCGCATGAGATGAGGAACAATCAGACCGACAAACCCAATGCTGCCGGCAATGGAGACAGCAGTGGCGGTAAGTACAGAGGCAAGCAGGTAGACCAGCCAAAGCATGTGGCGTGTCGGCTCTCCCAACAAGCGCGCCGTGGTTTCACCCATTGCCAGAACATTCAGGCTGCGGGCGAGACCCAGTGTGAGAATGAAGCTTCCAGCGAACACCAGGATTGCCCAAAAAGGCAGATCCGCGTAACTCAGATCCCCCATCAACCAGAACAACATGCCACGTAAACTGTTGTCCGGGCTTAACGATAACACCAGGCTTATCAATGCGGCCCACCCGGACGCTGTGACCACGCCGGTCAGCAGTAAACGGGTCCCACTCCAGGGGCCGGTGCCGCGGGCCAGGCCAAACACGATCAAAATGGATACCAATGCGCCCAGGATAGCCAGCCATGGCAGAAAGCCGACCGCAATCCCGAACACCATGCCTACAAGGGTGGCGAAGGCAGCGCCGCCGGAAACCCCCAGCACATACGGGTCGGCCAGCGGGTTGCGCAACAGCACCTGCATCAGGCAGCCGGACATTGCCAGCATCGAACCCACAACCCAGGCAGCGATCGCACGGGGTAGACGCAGGCGCCAGACCAGTTCCCCATGACGGCTGCCGGAATCCTGCAATGCCAATATCCACTCATTCCAGCTCAGCGACACAGAGCCGGTGGCACTGGCAATGAAAATGCTGCCAATCGACAGGATCAACAAAAAAAGAAGCAATGATCGGCGCAATGGAGTTGGAATCATTTGGCAGGATTGATTAACATGGTTTTCAAAATTAGAATCTAAAATTATCGCATGTATTCGGGCTGCTCATAACATTGACCATGAATAAATCCAGAGAAAACCAGTTGACATGATTGATCCGGACGGATTCAGACCGAATGTCGCCATGGTTATTATGAATAATGACAGCCAGGTGTTTTGGGCGCAACGCACAAACAACGATGGCTGGCAGTTTCCGCAGGGCGGTATGAACTCGGATGAAACCCCCATTGAGGCAATGTATCGCGAACTGCATGAGGAAACAGGGCTGAATGCAGAGCAGGTAGAGATGTTGGGGTCCACTCCAGGCTGGTTGCGTTACCAATTGCCCCGTCGGTTTCAGCGGGTTAACAGCAAGCCACTGTGTATTGGCCAAAAACAGGTCTGGTTTTTGCTGAAACTGATTGATGACAACGCCCAGTTTAATTTCAAGGCTACGGGCGAGCCCGAGTTTCGCGATTTTCGTTGGGTGGATTTCTGGTACCCCGCCGATAATGTCATTCGCTTCAAGCGCCGGGTATACCGACAGGCGCTGACGCTGCTAGAGCCAATGATTATTGGCGAATAACGCAAATCTAATTGACAATCATTCTCATTTGCATTTAAAATGGTTCCATTACTTTTCAGGAACCCTTATGTACGTTTGTGTTTGCAATGCAGTGACCGATGCAGATATCCGCCAGGCGGTGGACTCGGGCGTGCGCAACCTCAAGCAACTCAGACGTAACACTGGCTGTAGCAGCACCTGTGGTTGCTGTCGAGAGCAAGCCAGAGAGGTTTTGCAAGAGGCGCTGGCCGAGAAACGTGAAGCTTCCTCACTGATCCCCATTATGCAGACAGGCTGAACCTTAGCCGGTATTTTAGTATGCGGGTTGAATCAACACCTGCTAAAATCAAGCCAATTCCCGGCGCATCATTACCCGTTTAACAAGACTGGAATGATGCCTTAGTCCTTATAGCATCTTGAATTTTCAAAGGAGTTCGGCACGATGAAAGGCGACCGCAAGGTCATTGAGTTTCTCAATGCAGTATTACGTAACGAGTTGGCAGCGATCAATCAGTATTTTTTGCATTCGCGTATGTACAAGGATATGGGTCTGACAGAACTGGCTGATCATGAATATGAAGAATCCCTGGACGAGATGAAACATGCAGATCAACTGATCGAGCGCATCCTGTTTCTGGAAGGCTTACCCAATTTGCAGGATATCGGAAAACTGCGGATTGGTGAGAACCCGAAGGAGATGCTTGAGTGTGATTTGCAGCTAGAGATGGAAGCCCTGCCAGAGTTACAGGATGCGATTGCCTTGTGTGAGGAAAACCGGGATTACGTTAGCCGGGAATTGTTTGACTCCATTCTTGCCTCTGAAGAAGAACACGTAGATTGGCTGGAAACGCAATTATCACTCATAGAAAGTATGGGTATTAAGAACTACCTGCAGGCCAAGATGGGCTGAGGCCTGAAAATCGCATGTTTAATCATTCCAGCCAGCCCTGTCAGTTCGAAAGAGATTGCCCGGTCGTCATGATTCCATCGGGTGATGAGCTGACCATGCCGGCTGGAACGGTGGGTTATATCACCCAGTCGCTGGGTGGCAGTTTTACGGTTTTTATCGATGGTAATCTGTTCCGCATCGCGGGGGTTGATGCCGACGCGATAGGCAAAGAACCTGTTATGCCTCCCGCATTACCAGAAAATGCCAGTGATGATGATGTTGAGAAGATGGTCTGGTCACAGATGAAAACCTGTTATGACCCGGAAATCCCGGTCAATATTGTTGATCTGGGGTTGGTATATTCCTGTGAGTTGATAAAAAACGATCAGGATCAGAGGGAAGTGTTTGTGACGATGACTTTAACTGCGCCCGGTTGTGGCATGGGCGATATCATCGTTGAAGACGTTCGCAGCAAGATACAGATCATACCGACCATCGCAAAAGTGATTGTTGAGCTGACCTTTGAACCCCAGTGGAACCATAACATGATGACCGAGGCTGCGAGGCTGGAAACCGGCATGCTTTAAAAAGCACAATCAAACGTTTCGGTGTCACATGGAGATCCCGGACAATGCTGCGCATTTCCGGGATGACGGTGCTACTTCCGGAGTGAATTCATAACCCTGCAAAAAAAAGGTCATCCCGCGAAGGAACGCCATCCCCGCATAGCAGAGCCCGCCGGCATAGGACTGTCATCCCCGCGTAGG
>CALJWY010000342.1 GCA_937974465.1 uncultured Lysobacterales bacterium
CCTGCTGCTGGGAGGATTCGGCAATTATCTGATTCCGCTGATGTGCGGTGCGCGGGACATGGTGTTCCCATACATGAACATGCTCAGCTACTGGGTTTACCTGTTATCGGTACTCGTGCTGGTGTCCAGCTTTTTCGTGCCTGGCGGGCCGACGGGAGCCGGTTGGACCCTGTATCCACCATTGGTGTTACAGACAGGCACCAGTTTTGCATTCGTGGTGTTTGCCATTCACATGATGGGGGTCTCATCCATCATGGGTTCAATCAATATCATTGCCACCATATTCAATATGCGGGCACCCGGCATGACACTGATGCGTATGCCGATGTTTGTCTGGACCTGGCTGATTACGGCCTTCCTGCTGATTGCTGTCATGCCGGTACTGGCCGGCGCCGTGACCATGTTATTGACCGACCATTTCTTTAGCACCAATTTCTTCAATGCGGCCGGTGGCGGCGACCCCGTCATGTTCCAGCATATTTTCTGGTTCTTCGGGCACCCCGAGGTCTACATCATGATTCTGCCGGCTTTCGGTGTGGTATCCGAAATCCTGCCGGCATTCTCACGTAAGCCCCTGTTTGGCTATGGTTCGATGGTGTATGCAACCGCGACGATCGCGTTTTTGTCATTTATCGTCTGGGCCCACCACATGTTCACCGTGGGTATGCCCTTACAGGGTGAATTATTCTTCATGTACGCGACCATGCTGATCTCGGTTCCAACCGGCGTGAAAGTTTTTAACTGGGTCAGTACCATGTGGCAAGGCTCCATGACGTTCGAAACGCCTATGTTGTTCGCCATAGGCTTTGTTGTGCTCTTTACCATCGGAGGTTTGTCCGGATTGATGCTGGCCATAACGGCCGCCGATTTCCAATACCATGACACCTATTTCGTGGTAGCTCATTTCCATTACGTATTGGTGCCGGGCGCCGTGTTTGCCCTGATGGCCGCCACCTACTTCTGGTTACCCAAGTTCAGTGGCAATATGTACTCGGAAAAATGGGGCAAGATTCACTTCTGGTTGTCCGCAATATTCGTAAACGTGCTGTTCTTCCCCCAGCATTACCTGGGTTTGGCTGGCATGCCACGCAGAATCCCGGACTATTCCCCACAGTTTGCCGACTTCAATATGATATCTTCAATCGGCGGGTTTGCCTTTGGTGCTACGCAGTTGCTTTTCGTCGGCGTGATCCTGCATTGCGTTTACAAGAGCAAGGTCAAGGCAAGCGGCAGGGTCTGGGAAGGCTCGAGAGGCCTGGAGTGGACACTGGATTCACCACCGGCCTACCACAGCTTCAATACACCACCTGTAGTGACCCATAACATGGTCACGCATACGGACTAGATATGGAAATATCCATGAACGACGATACCCAATCACGAGAGTTGCAGCAAAAACGCGCAAGGGCTGTCAAGACCGCCCTGGTGCTGGGTTTTGTTGCCCTTGCAATATTTGTGACCTTTATTGGTTCTGCAATAATTGGCCGCTGATTTGGAACGCTCACAGAAAAACAGGAAAACTGCCAGGCGCCTGGTACTGGTAGCGATTGGCATGTTTGGCTTTGGCTTTGCCCTTTGGCCCTTGTATGACGTCTTTTGCGAGGTCACGGGTCTTGGCGGTCGTGCTATCCAGATAGCCGAAACCAATGAAGGCGCGGTCGCCTCTGACCGCACGGTGAGTATTCGTTTTGATGCCAGCGTCAATTCTTCCCTGCCCTGGCATTTCCAGGCTAAAGAGAAGGTTAGGGAATACAATCTTGGGGTTCCGAGCACAGCTCTTTACCTGACCATGAATCCCACGGGTGATGAGATCATTGGTCAGGCTACCTATAACGTTACCCCGGCGGAAGCCAGCCTGTATTTTGTCAAAACAGAGTGCTTCTGTTTTACAGAACAAAAGCTGCAGGCAAATGAGAGCCGGGAAATGCCCGTCTATTTCTATATAAAACCTGATTTGCCAGAACACATCAAGGACATCACCTTGTCTTACACCTTTTACCGGCATGGCTACGAGCCGTCGGATCACATGGCATATCATTAAATGAACTGGAAAAACGAGAACTGATCATGGCACAACACGCTGAAGGCTCCTACTACGTTCCACATGGCACCAAGTGGCCAATAGTCGGCTCAATCGGAATGATCGTCATGCTGGCCAGTGCAGCATCATGGATGAATGGTTCCGGCGCGGCGCAATGGTCATTCTGGCTGGGCGTGGCGATCTTGATATTCATGATGTTCGGCTGGTTTGGCACCGTTATTCGCGAAAGCCGCGCCGGTTTATACAGCGCCCAGGTTGATGCGTCATTCCGCCTCGGCATGTCCTGGTTCATTTATTCAGAAGTGATGTTTTTCGCCGTCTTTTTTGGCGCCCTGTTTTACGCGAGGGCACTGTCAATCCCGTGGCTGGGTGGCGCCGGCGCGCACGAAATAACCAACGAAATCCTATGGCAAGGCTACACTTCTGCCTGGCCCACGAATGGTCCTGGCGACATTGGCGGTGAATTTGGGACCATACCGGCTTTTGGCATACCTTTCCTGAACACCCTGATCCTTCTGACATCCGGCTTGACCGTTACCCTCGCCCACCATGCTCTTAAAAAGGGAAATCGCACCTGGCTGGTGTTGTGGCTGGCAGCAACGGTAGCCCTGGGTTTTGTCTTTGTCTGGTTCCAGGTTTACGAATACATTGAAGCGTACACCGAACTTGGCCTGACCCTGGGTTCAGGCATATACGGGGCAACGTTTTTTATGCTAACCGGCTTCCATGGTATGCACGTTACCCTTGGCGCGATCATGTTGACCGTGATCATGTTGCGGGCGATGGCAGGACATTTCGATCCCAAAAAGCACTTTGCATTCGAGGCAGTCGCCTGGTATTGGCACTTTGTTGACGTGGTCTGGCTGGGTTTGTTCATATTTGTCTACGCACTTTAGAAAAGCACCCGGGAACCCCTGGTTTTTCTCGGGCGAAGTAGCTTACGGTTGAAAATATTCAGATTCACCAGGGGAAGGTGTTTGAAGCGACGCAGAAGCCGGGCTTTTGGGATGTGAGATGCAGGTTTGTGAATGAATCTGGAATGCTTTAACCAATGACCATGCAAAGCCCGTCATTCAGCGGGCTTTGTCAATATTGGCAGGCCTTAAGTTGCTCCCTTGAGATTGACTGGACCACCTGAGCCTTCGATCCAACCCATCAGGAACATGGCATAGAGAAGTGCGAGCAAGAAAAGGGAAAGTCCAATACGCCACATTAATCGCTTTAATGTCCGGTCACCCTCTCCTTTATCCTTCACCATGAAGTAAAATGACGAGCCCAGTGTGTATAGAATAGTCAACAGAAAAACAACAATGACAATTTTGGCGAGCATATCCGATTCCCTTGCAAACGTGATGAGTCACAACGTCGATTATAAGCAAAGATGACTTTCAAAGTATCCAGACGTTTCAGGCCGAAGCTTCTCAGCACAATCGCGCTGTTTCTGTTGGCCGCCCTGTTTACCAGCCTGGGTACGTGGCAGACAAATCGTGCCGCTGAAAAACTTGCAACGGAACAACTGCACCTGGAGGCTAAAAACGTCTCTCTTGAATCAGCACTGAAGCAAAAACTGCGTTTTGCGCGGGTTGACATCAATGGTCAATACGACCCGGTTCGCCATATTTTACTGGATAACCAGGTCTGGAAAGGCCGTGCCGGCGTCCATGTTTTTACACCCTTTTATACCACCAGTGGCGCTGCCATCCTGGTAAACCGCGGCTGGTTACCGCTTGCGGCTGACCGCAAAACACTGCCTGAAGTGCCAACACCCCTGGGACAGACCACCATCAAGGGTATGCTCAACATACTACCGGTTCCCGGGCTGGCTGTCGGTGAGGCAGATAGTCTGCTGCAGGATCAATGGCCTCAACTGGTTACCTACCTGAACCGGCAAGATATTTCCGCATCAACACAATCGAAGCTTGAAGACTGGGTTATACAACTGGCGCCAACCGATAGCAGCGGCTTTGAAGGGCGCGATTGGCAACCGGTATTCATGAGTTCAGACCGGCATAAGGCCTATGCTTTCCAGTGGTTCTCACTAACTACAGCCTGCCTCGTCTTATGGCTGGTCATCAGTTTTAGAAAAATATCAGGAAAAAAACCATGAGTCTCTCACGCCAGCAACTTACCCTGATTGGGATTTTCGCCCTGTTTTTTGGCCCGGTTATCCTGGTCATGATGATGCGTTCGTCCTGGTGGCAATATCAACCGGCCAACCTTAAAAACGAAGGGTACCTGGTCACACCTCCAACTCAACTGGTGTTGAGCCCAAACGAGGAATTCGGTAAAAAATGGCTGATTCTCCACGTGCTGGACAGACCTTGTGAAAAGGCATGTATCGACCATGTCACGGCGCTCAGGCAAATTCACAGGGCGACAGGCAGGAACCAGGATCATCTCGGCATCGTATTGCTCGGTAAGGAAGCTGAAGATTCCGACCTGCAATCCAGGCTTGAAGCTATCTACCCCGCATTCATACAACTGTCGGATCCTGAAAATCTTGCGCTACCGGTTCTGGCCGATATCAACAGCAAACTGGCTGATAAAAGCGGCGAGTCCCGCCCAATTCAAACCTATATACTTGACCCGATGCTCAATGTAATACTTGCATACGAGGTGGGAAGCAATCCAAATAACATCCACAAAGACCTCAAGCGCCTGCTGAAGTGGTCCGACCAGGAGAGCAAAGGGTGAACCAGACTGTTCATAGACTTGCCAAATTAGCGGTGGTTATTGCCTTCTGCGTGATTATTCTTGGCGCCTGGGTGCGCTTATCTCACGCGGGGCTGGGTTGCCCTGACTGGCCAGGATGTTATGGACAGCTAACCTGGCCGGAAGCAGCCCAGGAAATCGAATCGGCTAACCAGGCTTTTCCCGATCGTCCATTCGAAGCCGGCAAGGCCTGGCGGGAAATGGTACATCGATACCTGGCTGGCACATTGATGTTACTGGTATTCGCCATCGCCTGGAAAAGCTGGCGCGACCCGCATACCACCCGCAGATTTAAGCTGATGGCGATGGCACTGGTTATTCTGATCATTTTCCAGGCGCTTCTTGGCATGTGGACCGTAACGCTCAAATTAAAACCAATCATCGTGATGGCACACCTGCTGGGCGGTCTCACCAGTTTCTCACTGCTGCTTTGGTTGATGTTCAACAGCCGCTGGCGCAATTTGGATAAACCAAGCATAGCCGTGCGCAGGATGAGGGGGCCAATCATCACGGCCATCATCATACTTTCAATCCAGATAGCACTGGGTGGCTGGACCAGCGCCAATTATGCAGCACTCGCCTGTCCGGATGTTCCCATGTGCATGGGCCAGTGGTTACCCGAAACCAATTTTCCGGAAGCATTCGTGCTGTGGCGGGAGATCGGTGTGAACTATGAGGGCGGTGTTTTAGACCACCCGTCGCGGGTTGCGATTCACCTGACCCACCGGGTCGGTGCCATCGTTACTTTTCTGGTTTTACTCACCCTGGCTTTAAGGTTATTCAAAATTCCGAAACTCAGGGCAGGTGGTCAGCTTTTGATGCTGCTGGTAATAACCCAGTTCACGCTGGGGGTGCTCAACGTCGTGCTATTCCTGCCATTGGTCAACGCTGTCGCACATAATGCAGGTGCTGCTTTGTTATTGGCCACTTTGCTGGGCTTGCTTAACAAGACCTCTTCCAGGGCCGTCTGACCCCATGCCCAAAACATTTCATCAATACCTGATACTGTGCAAGCCGCGCGTCGTTGTGCTGATCGTTTTTACCGCCGTCGTAGGCATGTTCCTGTCGGTTCCAGGCTTGCCACCACTGGTTCCCTTTCTGGCCGGAACACTTGGCGTCGCTTTGGCGGCCTCATCTGCAGCCGCCATTAATCATCTGCTGGATCGGAACACCGATGCGAAGATGAAGCGCACCAGGAACCGGCCAATGGCCAAGGGCGAACTGAGCAAGAAAAACGTCCTGGTTTTCGCCTTGACGCTCGGCTTCCTGGCAATGGCGATACTTGTAACCTGGGCCAATACCCTGACCGCCATTCTGACGTTCCTGTCACTGATTGGTTATGCAATTGTTTACACCGTCTGGTTGAAACGGGCCACACCACAGAACATCGTTATAGGTGGAGCCGCCGGTGCGGCGCCGCCGGTTCTTGGCTGGACTGCAATTACCGGGAGTCTCGACCCCCAGGCGCTATTGTTATTCCTGATTATTTTCACCTGGACTCCACCCCATTTCTGGGCGTTGGCGATCTACCGCAAAGATGAGTATGCATTGGTGGATATCCCAATGTTGCCGGTAACCCATGGGTCGGCTTTCACGCGCTTGCAAATACTTTTGTACACCATCCTGCTGGTGATCGTTACCACCTTGCCTTACCTGACCGGCATGAGTGGTTTGGTGTATCTTGCGGGGGTCACGGTGCTTAACGCCGGTTTCATGTGGTATGCAATGCGCATGATGAGGAGCAAGGATATTCTGCTGCCAATGCATACCTTCGCATTTTCGATTACATACCTCATGGTTTTGTTTATTTTTCTGCTGGTTGATCATTACGTCATGACGTTAATGCTTTAAACCGATTTTTAATCAACGGGAATATGCGTAAAATGCGCGCCATCCCGAGAATTTCATAAGAGCCCCGAACATGCCGACCGAACTACAATCTCACGAGCCCCGCAACGACTCTTCTCTTCGCGAACTGGAAAACCGTGCGGAGTTTGTTCGCAGGCATATAGGGCCGGACGATCAGCAAATTGAGCATATGCTCGACACCCTTGGCGCTGATTCGTTACACGCACTCGTCGCCAGCACCATTCCCGAGTCCATTTATATCGATGAACCCCTGCAACTTTCCGCCTCGCTCAGCGAAGCGCAAACACTGAAGAAGTTGCGCGGGATTGCCGACCTCAATGTCCTCAAACACAGCATGATCGGCATGGGTTATCACGACACCATCACGCCACCGGTCATTTTACGCAACGTATTCGAGAACCCCGGCTGGTACACGGCCTACACACCATACCAGGCAGAAATATCACAGGGTCGCCTGGAGGCTCTGCTGAATTTCCAGCACATGATCTGCGATTTAACCGGTATGGAGCTTGCCAATGCGTCGCTGCTGGACGAGGCAACCTCGGCAGCCGAGGCCATGACCATGCTGAAGCGCATCAACCGCAAGAACAAAAGTATGCGGTTTTTTGTGGATCGGGGCATTCTGCCGCAGACGCTGGACGTGATACAAACGCGGGCGCAACATTTTGGCTACGAAGTGGTGGTTGGAACGCCTGATGACCTGTCTGAGGGTGATTATTTTGGTGCCTTGCTCCAATACACGGCCACAGAGGGAGAAATTAACGATATTGGCCCTCAAATCAGGCAGGCCCATGAAAACGGCACACTGGTGACAGTCGCCGCTGACCTGATGAGCCTGGTTCTCCTGGCATCACCCGGGGAACTGGGTGCGGATATCGTTGTTGGTTCAGCCCAGCGTTTTGGTGTTCCAATGGGATATGGCGGGCCACATGCTGCATTTTTTGCAACTCGCGACAGTTTCAAACGCTCGGTGCCCGGCCGAATTATCGGGGTTTCGAAGGACCGCCAGGACCAACCGGCCCTGCGTATGGCGCTCCAAACCAGGGAACAGCATATCCGCAGGGACAATGCCACCAGCAATATTTGTACCGCACAGGCCCTGTTGGCCGTTATGGCAAGTATGTACGCCGTCTATCATGGACCAACTGGTCTGAAGCGCATTGCATTACGCATTCATCGCTTGACGAGCCTGTTGGTGGAGGGGCTTAAAAACCTTGGCTTCCAGGTATCCAACGAAACCTGGTTTGATACCGTCACTTACCTGTTACCGAAGCAGCACGCGGAGCAGATTTACCAACGCGCGCTGGACGCCGGCATTAATCTCAAACGCGGCGAAAATGGCCTGAGTGTCAGTGTCAATGAAAAGACCACCGATGATCACATTGCCAGGCTCTTAACTGCATTTTCACCAGATGGAACAGTGCAGGACATCGCCAGCCTGGATCATGTGCTGGACTCCAATGCCAGAGCCATACCAGGGGAACTGGAGCGGCAGAGTGAATTTCTGCAACACCCCGTTTTTGGCCGTTATCATTCGGAAACTGAAATGCTCCGATATATCAAGCGGCTCGAGAACAAGGACCTTTCCCTTGCGCATGCGATGATTTCTCTTGGTTCATGCACGATGAAGCTGAATGCAACCAGCGAGATGATACCGGTGACATGGCCGGAATTTTCCAACCTGCACCCGTTCGTTCCGGCCGACCAGGCGCAAGGTTATCACCACTTGTTTGCAGAACTGGAGACAATGCTAAAGGCCTGCACCGGCTACGATGCGGTGTCATTACAGCCCAATGCTGGTTCTCAGGGTGAATATGCAGGGTTGTTAGCCATCAAAGGCTGGCATGAATCAAGGAATGAAGGTCACCGCAATATTTGCCTGATCCCATCCTCGGCACATGGCACCAATCCTGCCAGCGCGGCGATGGCGGGAATGAAAATCATCATTGTGAAGTGCGACGACAGCGGTAATGTGGATGTAGAAGACCTCCGCGTAAAGGCCGAAAAGCATGCAGACGCGCTATCTGCGCTGATGATCACCTACCCTTCAACCCATGGCGTATTCGAACAGCAGATCACTGAAATTTGTGATATCACGCACCAGCATGGTGGCCAGGTATACCTTGATGGCGCCAATTTGAACGCCCTGGTTGGCTGTGCTGCTCCGGGGAAATTTGGTGCGGATGTGTCACACCTCAATTTGCATAAGACATTTTGTATTCCGCATGGTGGCGGAGGCCCCGGCGTCGGGCCGATTTGCACAGGTTCGCACCTCGCGCCTTTCCTGTCGGGACATTCCGTGGTTGATATGCCCGGACCACACGCCGGCAATGGTGCGGTTGCTGCAGCACCATGGGGCAGTGCCAGCATCTTGCCGATCACCTGGGCTTATATCACCATGATGGGCCGTGAGGGCATGAAAAAAGCAACCCAGGTTGCGATTTTGAATGCCAACTACATTGCCCACAAACTCGCAGACGCATTTCCGATCCTGTACACCGGCCAGAATGGCCGTATCGCGCATGAATGCATCATCGACCTGCGGCCATTTAAACAATCAAGCGGGATTTCTGAAGAAGATGTTGCCAAACGTCTGATCGATTATGGTTTTCATGCGCCGACCATGTCATTCCCTGTTCCGGGCACCCTGATGATTGAGCCCACAGAGAGTGAGTCACTGTACGAAATCGACCGCTTCTGTGATGCCATGCTGGCAATCCACAAAGAAATCCTTGCGGTGGAGGCTGACAAGCTGGATAGAGATGACAATCCACTGGTTAATGCACCACATACCCAACGCGACCTGGTTGGTGCCTGGGGCCACCCCTATAGCCGTGAGGTTGCCGCCTTCCCAGCACCCGAACAATGGCAGAGCAAGTTCTGGCCGGCGGTTAACCGCATTGACAATGTCCATGGCGACCGCAACCTGTTCTGCAGTTGCCCACCGCCGGAAGAGTGGCAACAAGAGGACCAGACACCCTGACCATCGCCCTGGTTTTACACGGTATAAAAAAAAGGCCTCCAATTCGGAGGCCTTTTTGGTTTCTTTAAGACTTTCGGCTTCAGGCGCTGAAACTGGCCCTGATTTTATTCATGGCATTAACTTCCAGTTGCCGAATCCGTTCAGCGGAAACGCTGTAACGATCTGCCAGGGTTTGCAGGGTGGCTTTCTCGTCACCCAACCAGCGACTGCGAATGATGTCCTGGCTGCGCTCATCCAGTTCTCCCAGGCCCTGGTAAAGCAGGTTGTTCTGGTGGTCCTGCATATCGGACGCTTCGAGCTCGTTCTCCGGGCTTTCAGATTTGCTTACCAGGTAGGCCGAAGGCGACACATAGGGTTTGTCATCGTCGTCCGAATCCGCAGACAGATCAAAGCCGATATCCTGACCGGAAAGACGTGATTCCATCTCAAGTACAACCTCTGGCTTGACGCCAAGGTTTTCTGCGACGGTATTTACCTCTTCCATATTGAGCCAGCCAAGCCGCTTTTTGGATTTGCGCAGGTTGAAGAATAATTTGCGCTGAGCCTTGGTGGTGGCCACTTTCACAATACGCCAATTGCGCAAAATAAATTCATGCATTTCGGCTCGAATCCAGTGTACGGCGAACGACACCAGGCGAACTTCACGTGAGGGGTCAAAACGCTTCACGGCCTTCATCAGGCCTATATTGCCTTCCTGGATAAGATCACCCAGTTGCAGACCGTAACCGCCGTAACCCTTGGCTACGTGCACGACAAAACGCAGGTGTGCAAGTACGAGGCGGCGTGCCGCGTCCAAATCACCTTCTTCCAGATACCGGTGCGCCAGATCTTTCTCTTCTTCCAGCGTCAGCATCGGGACTTTATTCACTTCCTGGATATAGGCATCCAGACTACCGGTACCGGCAGGAACCAATAAATGACTGGGAACAAGTGCTGTATTCATGAAACCTCCAATAGGCAAGCGATCCAGTATATCAGCATATTTTCTGTTTTTCAGCATTCAAAATACAAAAAAACACAAAACAAAAGCGTGGCATATCATTCAGATACACCCTTTGGATTGCATTGCGGTGTTAATTCAACTGCTGTCTATGACCATCGCAGGGTCAAATGGTTTCAATCGTGGATTACTATGTTACGCATCAATGGCGGCCCAACCGACCACCCACTTGGAGCAAACGCAAGTATCGCTGAACCGAAACCCACGCCCCAAGCCAGCCAAGAAAACCACCGCCCAGTAAAACCCACAGGGTGTCATAACCACCGAGTCCGCGCAGATCAAAGACCGTCCCGTATGTCTCCAGCAATAAGCCAATTGGGCCAGCCAGGTATAGCATCGACAGACCCAGCAAAATGATGGCCAGCAGGCCGCCCATCAGGCCATACCACAAGCCGGAATATAAAAATGGTTGCCTGACAAATGCATTACCAGCACCCACCAGGGCCAAAATTTCTATCTCCTCCGAATGGGATGCCACGTCCAGGCGAATGGTGTTGGCTACCACAACGACTACAGCGAGCCCAAACAACAGGATAAGCGCGGTAACCGCAGCCTCCCCCAATTCCATCAGACGGCCCAGCCTTTGCAGCCATTTATAGTCAAATTGGGTTACTTCGACACTCTCCACAGACGCCAAAAATTCAGTCAGCTTCTCGACATCTGCTTTAACCTGCGTGGTAGAGCCCGGTGGAGGGCTCACCTGCATCACCCAGGGAAGAGGGTTCTCCTCCAGCATATCCAATGATTCACCAAAGCCGGACGCCTCCCGAAACTCAAGCATGCCCTCTGCCGGGCTTATGACAGCTATGGATCCGGCTTGCATCTGCTGCTCCAACTGACCAGCAACCCGCTCGACTTCATCCTGTGTCGTGCCAGACCGGAAAAAGACGGTCACCGCGCTCCACTCCTCCTGGCGAAGGTTCAAACCGTCAAGGTTCGATAGCGTCATGTACAGCCCCAATGGCAGGAACATGGCTATACCAAGCACGAGCACGGTCATCAAAGTGCCAATTTTATGTTTGAGCAACACGCCCAGGCTGGAGAAAAAACTGTAACTGTGACGACGCAACCATGCGCGTATTCTGCGCCGGACCCGGCTAAACCAAGCGGCAATACTCACGGGTGGTCACCGGCCGGGATATCGTCAGCCAACCTGCCACCGGAAAGTACCAACACCCTCTTTCGCATTCGTCGAATCAGGTCAAGATCGTGGCTCGCAATCAGCACGGTAACCCCCTGCTCACTGACCTGTTCAAACAAAGTAAATAACTCGCGGGACAGGGCCGGATCCAGATTACCGGTTGGCTCATCTGCCAGTAACAATGGCGGCATGCCAACGAGAGCCCGGGCAATCCCAACGCGCTGCTGTTCACCGCCTGAAAGGGTCAGGGGCCAGGAGTTTTCCTTGTCCAGCAGACCAACCTTATCCAGCGCTGCACGCACACGCTTTCTGATATCGGAGTATCTCAAACCAGCGATCAGTAATGGCAGGCCCACATTATCTGCCACGGTTTTGTCCTTCAGCAGCTTATGATCCTGGAATATCATGCCCGTGCCACGTCGCACCAACGTGGCCATCCTGTCCGGTGCAGTGCTCAGGTTGACATCATTGACCATGACCTTGCCGCGACTGGCCCGCTCAAGCATCATTATTAATCGCAAAAGGGTGCTTTTGCCGGCGCCTGAATGGCCGGTGAGAAAGACCATGCTGCCGCGCTCAATAGTAAAATTGACGTCGGTCAGAGCCCGACTGCCCCCCGGATAGTGCTTGCTTACCCTCTCAAATCTGATCATGGCCAAATTCTAATCGAGTCATATCACTGGAATCTACTTCCTGCGGCCTCGCCCTCCGCCAGGGCGTCCTGAACCGCCATGTCTGCCCCTTGACCTGTTTGAGGTATTACGTTTAGGAGCCGGCGGGATGATGATGTCGGGCAATAATTCAGTGCTGGCGTTTTCCGTGTCAATGGAATAGCCGATATATTCCTCTATCTCCGGCAGATGAAAAGCGTAGTCTTCACAGGCAAAACTAATCGCGTCACCCTTTGCACCCAGGCGGGCCGTACGTCCGATGCGATGGACATAATCCGGTGCATCCTGCGGCAAATCAAAATTAAACACGTGCGTCACATCTGGAATATGTAAGCCCCTGGCCGCAACATCGGTGGCCACCAAGACAGGAATATCACCATCATGAAACCGTTTGAGCAGTTTCTGCCTTTGCTCCTGGCGCACCCGACCTGAAATCACTGCAGCCGATATTCCATTAGCATTCAGTGTTCTGCCGACCTTGTCCGCTGCCGCCCTGGTATTGGTAAATACCATGCTGTGAAACTCACCAATACTCTTCATCAGGCCAATCAAAAGAGGCAATTTTTCATCATTGGCAGGATAAAACACCTTTTGTTCCACGTGGTCCGCCGTGACACTCTCAGTTTCAACCCGCATGGTCTCAGGACTGTTCATGTGCTCGTACGCCAACTCCATGACCCGGTGCGACAAAGTCGCTGAAAACAGCAGGGACTGACGGTCTGCCGGCTTTGGCATTCTGCGCAACAGGAAACGGATATCATCAATAAAACCAAGGTCGAACATCCTGTCCGCCTCGTCCAGGACGACGACGTCAATGTATTTCAGGTTGTACACCTTTTGTTTGAAATAATCGATCAACCGGCCCGGTGTTCCAATCAGGATATCCACACCATCCTGCAGGGTCTTGCGTTGTTTTTCGTAATCCACACCACCGTATGCGAGGGCCGATTTAAGCCCCGTATCGGCGCCCAGCAGCAAAGCATCACGATGAATTTGAATCGCCAGCTCACGCGTGGGTGCCACGATCAGGGAACGTGGATTGTTGCCATGGGTATCAGACTTGTGCATTAGCAGGTCATTAAAAATCGCAAGCAGAAATGCGGCTGTCTTACCGGTTCCGGTCTGGGCTTGACCGGCAACGTCATCGCCCTTCAGTGCGATTGGCAAAGTCAGCGCCTGGATGGGTGTGCAATGGGTAAACTTTGCTTTCTCAAGGCCCGTCATTATGGTTGGATGCAAACCAAGGCTTGCAAAAGAAACATCGGTAATTGGATTGGTTGAACTGTTTTCGGTCATTATTGGGTCACATTTCCAGGCGGGTTAAACTATTTTTTGCAGATAGACTTGAAAATCGCTACAACCACCTTGAAATTGTCACTCAGATAATTATATTGATAGTCCTTGATTCCGGTTTCTGCCCCGCCCTTTTTTGAGCTTAATGACAGCAGCAATCCGAATATGGCATATTAACCGCGCTGACCAGCTTAAACCAGCCCGGATATACAGCAACCCCACTGGAGAATTACGTTGAGCGAAAAAATTATTAACGTCACTGATGGTGATTTTGAAGAGAAGGTCTTGAATGCCGAAGGTCCGGTTCTGATTGATTACTGGGCGGAGTGGTGTGGTCCCTGCAAGATGATTGCACCATTGATCCACGAACTTGCTGACGAATATGACGGCAAGCTAACTGTCGCAAAAATGGATATTGACTCCAATCGCCAGACCCCGATGAATTACAACATCCGTGGAATTCCGACCATGATGATTTTCAAGGACGGCCAGGTTCAGGCAACAAAAGTCGGTGCCGTATCCAAAGGTATGCTGACTTCATTTGTAGAAGAAAACATCTGATACCAGGCAACCCGGCTACGCCAAATGAGAGCCGGGTTGTTTTTTTTCGTGAATTCACTGGACGTGGAACAGTGAACATGATAATTTTGCGCCATCTGTAGCGGGTCCTCCACCCGGCTTGAATAACGAACTCATTCTGACTCCAGCAACGGCAAAAATAAACCGGAGCCAGGTAAAAGGCAATTTGCGTTCAGTCATGTGGAAAACCGCACAACCCCTAATTCTTACTGATTAACTCAAACATCAAATTCACTCCAGGGCGTACGCCCGTCAACCAAAAGCAAGCAAAATGAATCTAGCAGAACTAAAGCAAAAACCGATTACGGAATTGCAGGCTATCGCCAATGAAATGGGCCTCGAAGGTGTCGCCCGCACACGTAAACAGGATGTTATTTTTTCGATCCTGAAGGCTCACGCAAAAAATGGTGAGAGCATTTATGGTGCAGGTGTATTGGAAATCCTCCAGGACGGGTTTGGTTTCCTTCGATCAGCCGATAGTTCCTACCTGGCTGGCCCGGATGATATCTATGTTTCACCCAGCCAGATCAGGCGATTTGCCCTGCGAACAGGCGACATGCTGGCCGGCAAGATTCGCCCGCCCAAGGACACCGAGCGTTATTTTGCGCTGTTAAAGGTTGAGGAAATCAATTACGAGTCTCCGGATGCTGCAAAAAGCAAAATCCTGTTTGAAAACCTCACTGCTGAATTCCCCGTCAGACAGGCAACCCTGGAAAGAGGGACCGGCAGCACCGAGGACATTACCTCACGTATTATTGATCTTATCTCTCCGATCGGCTTTGGTCAGAGGGGCCTGGTTGTTTCGCCGCCAAAGGCCGGCAAGACCATCATGCTGCAAAACATCGCCAGCAGCATTCGCGCCAACCACAAAGACTGCAAGATGATCATCCTGCTGGTCGATGAGCGGCCGGAGGAAGTGACAGAAATGCAGCGGTCCGTGGACGCGGAAGTGGTTTCCAGCACCTTTGATGAGCCCGCTTCCCGCCACGTGCAAGTTGCTGAAATGGTAATTGAGCGGGCCAAGCGCCTGGTTGAACATAAACACGATGTTGTTATTTTACTGGACTCAATCACCCGGCTTGCTCGCGCTTACAATACCGTGGCACCCTCTTCCGGCAAGGTATTGACCGGTGGTGTTGATGCCAATGCACTACAACGGCCTAAACGGTTCTTTGGTGCGGCGAGAAACGTCACAGAAGGTGGCTCATTGACCATTATCGCTACCGCCCTGGTCGAGACCGGCTCCAAGATGGACGAAGTCATCTACGAGGAATTCAAGGGCACCGGCAATATGGAAATTCACCTCGCACGAAGAATTGCCGAGAAACGCGTCTACCCGGCCATCGATATCAACAAATCCGGCACCCGCCGTGAAGAACTGATGATCGATCAGGGCCTGCTGCAGAAGGTCTGGATACTGCGCAAACTATTACACCCGATGGATGAGATCCAGGCCATCGAGTTCATGCTGGATAAATTGAAAGCCACCAAGAGTAACGAAGAATTCTTCAACTTTATGAAGCGCTGACCGGCACCTTGATACAAAACAGCACCGTCATTCCGGAAATGCATAGTTAATTGATTCGCGCCATCATCCCGCAAATGCAAGGCATTATTCGGGACCTCCGTGCGATTCCGTAACGTACCCACTGGCACCGTCATCCCGGAAATGCGTACTTAACCTACTTGCACCGTCATCCCGGAAATGCGTATTTAACCTATTTGCACCGTCATCCCGGAAATGCGAAGCATTGTCCGGGATCTCCATGCGATCCCGTAACGATCGAAAGTGCGTTTTTAACCCAGAGCAAATGAATAGAGATCCCCGCCTACGCGGGGATGACGGTCTTTTATGGGGATGACATTCCTTTATGGGGATGACATTCCTTTAAGGGAGTGGAGATCCCCGCTTACGCGGGGATGACGTTCTTTTATGGGGATGACGTTCTTTTATGGGCGTGGAGATCCCCGCCTGCGCGGGGATGACATCGTTTCTTGATTGACTGAAATGCTGGGTACGTTTATCCCAGCAAATGTTCGATAGCAGCTCTCTCTTCGCGTAGCTCTGCTTCAGTCGTATCCATGCGGCCGCGGCTGAAGTCATTAATTTCCAGCCCCTGGACGATCTGGTAATCGCCATCCTTACAAACGCAAGGGAAGGAATAAATGATGCCGGCGTCAATGCCATAGCTGCCATCCGCAGGTACTGCCATTGATACCCAGTCACCTTCGGCTGTGCCAAGCGCCCAGCTGCGCATATGATCGATGGCCGCAGATGCAGCAGATGCGGCACTGGAAGCTCCGCGGGCCTTGATGATCGCCGCACCACGTTGCTGCACGGTCGGAATAAAGTCATTCACGTACCAGTCCTGTTCGACCAGGTCAGTGGCTTTTTGACCGCCGGCCTTGGCAAAACTGATATCGGGATACTGTGTTGCCGAGTGATTACCCCAGATCAACATGTTGGTCACATTGCTATGATGGATACCGGTTTTTTCACTCAGCTGCGCCATCGCACGATTATGGTCGAGACGGGTCATCGCGGTGAAGTTCCGCGGGTTCAAATCAGGCGCACTGGCCTGTGCAATCAAAGCGTTGGTATTGGCCGGGTTACCGACAACAAGGACTTTGATATCGCGGCTCGAGTGTGCATTCATTGCTGCACCCTGGGGGCCAAAAATTTTACCGTTCTCTGTTAACAGGTCACCACGCTCCATTCCGGGGCCGCGAGGCTTGGCGCCCACCAACAGCGCGTAATCTGTATCCTTGAAGGCCACATTGGCGTCATCTGTGAACACAACATCCTGCAACAGGGGCAAGGCGGAGTCCTTCAACTCCATAACCACACCTTGCAGAGCGCCAAGCGCCGGTGTGATTTCCAGCAACTGAAGAATAATGGGTTGGTCTGGGCCCAACATATCGCCGGCCGCAATTCTAAAGCATAACTGATAACCGATCTGACCGGCCGCACCGGTAATCGCCACTCTTACGGGTTGTTTCATGGAGAGCTCCTTGAATGTCATTTCTGAATACCGGGATACTGCTTTAAAGCTTTATCCCGGGACCTCGATTTAGTGCCGGTGATTGTACCCTGAATTTATTCATGACAATGCCAGTATCAGGGATTTTCTGCCGCCTTTCCGGAAAAACCTGATGTAGGTCAATCGCTCAGACAGGTTTAGAAGTTTTAAAACCTGTTCAACTCTCACCGTAACAGCATAATTCACTTGAATTGAAAGCCAGACAATTGGAATATTCGTTACTGCCAAGCATCTCAAACAAGGTTAATCATGGATATTCGCAGCCACAGGGATATACATCCACGTATCGCAGACAGTGTTTACGTGGATCCAACGAGCGTTATCATCGGTGACGTTGTAATCGGTGACTACAGTTCAATCTGGCCATTGACTGTGATTAGGGGTGACATTCATCGCATCCGGATCGGCAACAACACCAGCGTGCAGGATGCTTCAGTTCTGCACGTGACACATGCCGGTCCTTATAACCCGGATGGGTATCCATTGATTATTGGCAATCGTGTAACCATTGGCCACAAGGTCATGCTGCACGGTTGCACCATCGGTGACCGGGTGCTGATAGGTATGGCGGCCATCATAATGGACGGTGCGGTTGTGGAGGATGAGGTCATTATCGGCGCCGGCACACTGGTGCCACCGGGCAAGGTACTTGAAAGCGGCTATCTATACGTTGGAAGCCCGGTACGCCAGGCCAGGAAATTGACTGACAGTGAATTGGATTATTTTCACTATACCTCGCAGAAATATGTCGATCTGGCTGCCGAATATCGCGCCAAGGCCAGCAGCAATACCTGATTCAGCGGGCGATAGAAACCCCATATCGCTGTAAACCTGTGGTTTAGTCCTATTGAAGTGCGCTCAGTGAGCTGCGTTAAAGGCCTGACGAACCTCTTCCGGTGCCTGCACCAGTTCAATCAGGACCCCTTCTCCACCAATAGGAAAATCATCACTGGCTTTTGGGTGGATAAAACAGACATCAAAACCGGATGCACCCTTGCGAATACCGCCAGGTGCAAAACGTACGCCCTGCGACTCCAACCATGCAACTGCCTCCGCCAGGTTGTCTACCCAAAGACCGACATGATTCAGGGGCGGTGTTTGCACTCTTGGCTTTTTCTCGGGATCTAACGGTTGCATCAGGTCGACTTCCACTTTGAAGGGGCCTGACCCCAATGTGGCGATATCTTCATCGACATTTTCCCGCTCACTTTTAAAACTACCGCTCAGGCTGAGTCCAAGGGTATCCACCCATAGTTTGCGTAACGGGGTTTTATCCACCCCGCTAACGGCAATCTGTTGAATGCCAAGCACTTTAAAAGGCCGTTTATTCATGGCGTCTCCGGACCAAGCGTCAATCCTGCTTTGATTGTCTATTCAGAAATAATTCAAGGAGTGTGTTGGCGGCAGCAACAGGAGGGAGTTCGCCAGCGCCCACGGCGGCCTCCAATATTGGAATCTGTTCACGCACCCCGGGATCATTTTGCAGGGCCGCCAGCAAGTTCCCGTTCACCTCAGACCACATCCAGTCACGCGCCTGGTCAGCCCGGCGAGCGACCAATTGGCCATTGGATTCAAGCAACGTGTTGTGTTGCTGCATGACCTCCCATGCTTCCCCTATGCCATGGCCATCCGTCGATGAACAGGTGCGCACATCGACCGTCCAACCCGCTGAGCGGGGATGCAATAAACGCAATGCGCGCCTGTATTCCCCAGCCGATCGTTCTGCAAGTTTTTGCAGTTCACCATCAGCCTTGTTGATGAGAATCAGGTCAGCCAGTTCCATAATACCGCGCTTGATTCCCTGCAACTCGTCACCGCCACCCGGCAATAACAACAACACGAACATGTCCGTCATGTTTGCCACGCTGGTTTCAGACTGACCAACCCCGACCGTCTCCACGATAACAACATCAAAACCTGCCGCTTCACAGAGGATCAACGCCTCCCTGCTGCGCCGGGTAACACCACCCAGCGTGCCGCCCGAAGGCGAGGGCCGAATATACGCCTGCGAGCGACGTGACAGCATCTCCATGCGGGTTTTATCACCCAGGATGGAACCACCACTGATTGCAGAGGAAGGGTCGACCGTGAGTACGGCGACTTTGTGGCCGGCATCTATGAGATGGTTGCCGAGCGCTTCAATAAAGGTGGACTTGCCGACACCCGGCACCCCGGAAATACCAAGGCGGATTGAATTTCCCGCGTGCGGTATCAAGCGCTCGAGTAAGTCGTTGGCGCCAGCCCGATGGTCGCTACGGGTCGACTCCACCAGGGTAATCGCCTGGGCCAGTGCCCTGCGGTCTCCTGCCAACACTGCGGCTGCAAGTGCCTCTGTATCCAATCCTGACTCTGTTGCTGATTGACGGGGTGATGCCACCTTTACTCAAACTCCATGATCTTGTCGTCAACGGCAAGGCTGGCACCCGCTTCAAAATTGACCTTTGCGACGACGCAGTCACGTTCAGCCAGCAGTGTATTCTCCATTTTCATGGCCTCGAGCACTGCCAGTTCATCGCCTGCATTAACCGCCTGGCCCTCTTTGACAGCCAACGAGACCAGCAGACCAGGCATTGGTGAAATCAGGTATTTCGACATGTCGGGCGGTTCTTTTACCGGCATAAACTTGAGTAGCTCGGCAACTTTCGGAGTAACGACTTTTACATTTGCCTGTGAGCCGTTATGGAACAGGCGATAGGTTTGCTCCCGCCGCTCGACCTGGACAAAAATTTCTTCACCATTGATGCTGCCACTAAACAGCGGTTGGCCAAACTCCCAGTCACTGCGCACAGCATAGGTCTCACCGTTGTACTGCACATCAAATCCACCGTCAGCCGAGACCACCAGCACCGGATGCTGGTTGCCATTCATCAATATGACCCACTCATTGGGCACACGTCGCTCGTGACCACTCAACTGGCCATCAATCTGGGCAGCGCGATCGCGATAACCACGTATCATCGAAGCAGCCACGGAAACAAAAATACTGGGGTCATCGTGCGGAACATCCGCCGGGTGAAAACCATCCGGATATTCCTCACCAATCATATTGGTGCTCATATTGCCTTCCACAAAGCGCGGATGGGCCATCAGTGAAGAGAGAAAACTGATATTGCTGGTTACACCACGAATCAGAAAACGATCAAGAGCAGACCGCATATGGGCAATGGCCTCATTGCGGTTTTCGCCATGGGTGACAAGCTTTGCGATCATCGGATCGTAATACATGGAAACTTCACCACCCTCAAAGACCCCGGTATCCACACGAACATGCTCATCTTCCTGGGGCGGACGGTAATAAACCAGGCGGCCTATCGAGGGCAAAAAGTTTCGGAACGGATCCTCTGCATACACCCTGGATTCAATCGCCCAGCCATTGATACCCACATCCGCCTGCTGAATAGGTAATGGCTCACCGTTCGCAACGCGAATCATCAACTCGACCAGGTCAACACCGGTAATCAGCTCCGTGATGGGGTGTTCAACCTGCAACCGCGTATTCATCTCGAGAAAATAGAAATTACGTTTGCTATCGACGATAAACTCGACCGTTCCGGCCGATTGGTATTCCACCGCCTGTGCCAGCGCCACTGCCTGCTCACCCATCTTTTTCCGGGTAGCCCCATCCAAAAATGGCGATGGTGCTTCCTCGATAACTTTTTGATGACGACGTTGCAGAGAGCACTCACGCTCATTCAAATAAACCACGTTGCCCTGGCTGTCCGCAATGATCTGAATTTCGATATGCCGGGGTTCCTCGATAAACTTTTCCGCAAACATCCGGTCATCGCCGAAGCCGGTGCGAGCTTCGTTTGATGCGCGCTCGAAACCCTCCCGGCATTCGTCATCATTGTATGCCACGCGCATGCCCTTGCCGCCACCACCGGCAGTCGCTTTCAGCATGACCGGGTAACCCAGTTTGTTGGCAATCTCAACGGCGTGATCGCCATCCCTTAACACGTCGGCAAAGCCAGGGATGGTATTCACCCCGGCTTCATCGGCCAAACGCTTGGATGTGATTTTGTCGCCCATGGCCTGGATGGCACGTGTTTTAGGACCAATAAAAACAATTCCCGCTGCCGCCAGGGATTCACAAAATTCGGAATTTTCGGACAGAAAGCCATAACCCGGGTGCACGGCCTGGGCTCCGGTATCGAGACAGGCCTGTAAAATTTTATCCCCGCACAAATAGCTCTGCGCCGATGGTGGCGGACCGATGTTGACAGTCTCATCAGCCATCTGTACATGCAGTGCATTGCGGTCAGCGTCGGAATAAACAGCAACGGTTTTGATACCCATATTCTGGGCTGATTTGATTACCCGGCATGCAATCTCGCCGCGATTTGCGATCAGGATTTTGTCAAACACTTGCGAGCCCTCTGTTTGGTTTCATTATTGTTCTGCTAGAGTGGGATATTGTCGTGTTTGCGCCATGGGTTCTCGATTTTCTTTTCCCTGAGCATCGACAACGAACGACACACCCGCTTGCGGGTTGCATGTGGTGCAATGACATCATCGATGTATCCACGGCTACCCGCGATGAACGGGTTGGCGAATTTACGCCGGTACTCCTCGGTGCGCTCGGCGATTTTTCCCTCATCCCCGATATCACTGCGAAAAATGATCTCCACGGCGCCCTTGGGACCCATGACTGCGATTTCCGCACTCGGCCAGGCCAGGTTCACATCACCGCGTAAATGCTTGGAACTCATGACGTCATATGCACCACCATAGGCCTTGCGCGTAATCACCGTAACTTTGGGAACGGTAGCTTCCGCATAAGCAAACAACAACTTGGCGCCATGCTTGATGATGCCACCGTACTCCTGCGCGGTGCCCGGCATAAACCCCGGCACATCGACGAATGTCAGCAGCGGAAAGTTGAATGCATCGCAGAACCTGACAAAACGC
>CALJWY010000343.1 GCA_937974465.1 uncultured Lysobacterales bacterium
ATCGTTTCGGGGGTGTATCGTTTTCTTGCCATGATCCAGTTCTCCTGTCAGTTAAATACTAACTTGAAACCTGGACCAGTTTTTTCAGGCTAGGTCAATACTGAATTTAAATGGAGCGGGTGATGGGATTTACTCGGGCCATCCCTGGCCCTCGCCCTCGTTGCTCTCGGGTCGCCTCACCGCGTTCGGCGCGTCCAAAATTGCTCCCGGCAATTTTGTCAAACCCGATCCCGCTGCCGCGGAATATGGGTTCTCACCCCTCACCTTGTCCAAAATACAACAAAGCCCCTTCCGGGGCCTTGTAGATTTTGGAGCGGGTGATGGGAATCGAACCCACGTAGTCAGCTTGGGAAGCTGAAGTTCTACCATTGAACTACACCCGCTTGATAGGATTGGCGTAATATTACTACTTCGAACAAAGGAAATCCTCTATGAAAAAGTTTTTATTTTTATTGATATTGATACCGTTTCTTAACCCTGCCCTGGCACAAAATGATGCCAAGAAAGCGGTCAATAAAGCCGAAAAAGCCATTGAGAAGGGCGGCAAGGATAATAAAAACGATGACTGGGAGGACGAGCTTCGCAAGCAAGCCAAAAAAGGTGGTAAAGGCTCTCCTGGCGCCCATGGCAGGGCCAACGCCCAGATGAAGCAGGCGACTAATCCGGGCAAGGGCAGTGGTAAAAACGATAGTTTCGAGGGCAGGGTCAGGGATGAACTTGGAGATGCGTTTGATGACGACAACCACAAGGGTGATAAAAAAGACGGCAAAAAGAAAGACAAGAAAAAAGGCGGTAAAAAGAAATAACAAATTACTGGGGTCAGTGTAGAGTGCTGGAGTAACTGCTCTGACCCAGCATCATCGGCCTGTGCGCGTCAAACCCTGTACGTGTGAACGACTGGCACTGGCCAGTGCCTCCATGTCATACCCACCTTCCAGGATGGAGGCCACCCGACCCTGGCATGAGTCCTCGGCCAGGCCGCAGATTTCCTCGGTGATCCAGCGATAGTCTTGGTCCTGCAACTCAAGCTGCGCCAGCGGGTCCCTCAGATGTGCGTCAAAACCGGCCGACACCAGTATCAGGTCGGGCGCAAATGTGTGAATTGCAGGAAGTCCCAGGGTGCTCCAGACTTTTCGGAAAGCCTTGCTTCCATCGCCCGGCGCCAGCGGCATGTTCAAAATATTGCCACAGCCGATTTCTTCGCTGTGCCCGGTGCCCGGATATAGCGGTTGCTGGTGACTGGAGATGAACATGACATCCGGGTTCTGTTCAAACACGGCCTGCGTGCCATTGCCGTGATGGACATCAAAATCTATGATCGCAACACGCCTGATGGCCGGGTTTGCAAGCGCATGCAACGCGCCGATGGCAACATTATTCAGCAGGCAGAAGCCCATCGCCCGCTCCGGTTCAGCGTGATGCCCCGGTGGTCTGACGACACAAAAAGCCCGCAGCGCCTGGTCACCCAGTATCTGGTCGATGGCAAAGCACAGACCGCCGCTGGCGCGCAATGTGGCGTTTATTGAGCCATGACTCATGAATGTATCCGCGTCGATCGAAACAATGCCTTCAGACGGTTCCTGCGCCTTTAGGCCCATCCAGAATTCAAGCGGGTGAACTCGCACAATCTGCTCGGTCGTTGCCAGGGGCGCAGGCAAAACCTGCAGGTGCTTGAGACCTTCCAGCCCAGTCATCACGGCCTGCGTGCGCCGCACGGATTCGGGATGCTTGGCGCCAGGGTTATGACGTAAACAATCGTCATGTTGAATGATGATGGTGCTCATGGAAGTATTTTACCCCGACAGGTTGTTGAGCTTGGAAAAAACTGCAAATTTAACCTGGGCCAAATTAAAACAAGGGCAGATTGGATGTTTCCTTGACCTCTTCCATGACCACGTAGCTGCGTGATCCATTCACGCCGGGAAGTGAAAGAATCTTTTCTCCAAGTAGCTCGCGATACGCTTTCATGTTCCTGACGCGGGCCTTGATCAGGTAATCGAAGTTTCCGGACACGAGGTGACAATCCATGATCTCGGGCAGCTGCCTGGCTTCCTCGCTGAAGCGCTTGAAGGCATCCGGGGATGTGTGTGACAGATCGATTTCAACAAAAACCAACAGGCTGGCATCGACGAGCTCCGGATCCAGTATCGCGGTGTAGCCACGTATGTAGCCGCGCCTTTCCAGGCGCTTAACACGCTCAATACAAGGTGTGGGTGTCAGGTTAACCTTGCGTGCCAGCTGTACATTTGAGATCCGGCCATCGGCTTGCAGGCAATCCAGTATACGGCGATCGGTACGATCCAGCGCTTTCAGATTTTTGGGTTTCTTGCTCAATTAAAAAACTTCTAAATTGTAAGAAAAAAGATTTAAACACTATTTGATCAGAATTAATAGGCAATAAAACTACCTTCTTATCTTTAAAATGGTCGTTTACTACTATAAACAGGTGAAGTCATGAGAGTGGGTGTACCAAAAGAAATAAAAAATAATGAATTCCGTGTAGGCCTTGTACCGGCATCGGTTCGCGAATTGGTCAACCGGGGTCACGATGTGTTTATAGAAACCGATGCGGGCAAGGGCATTGGCATGTCGGATGAAGATTATGTTGCGGTTGGTGCGCAAATTCTGGGTGATGCCAAGAGCGTATTTGATACCGCAGAGATGATCGTGAAGGTCAAAGAGCCACAGGCGGTGGAACGCGCCATGCTGCGTCCCGACCATACACTATTCACCTATCTTCACCTCGCGCCGGATGCCCCGCAAACTGAGGACCTGGTGAAAAGTGGTGCAACCTGCATCGCCTATGAAACAGTTACCGACGAACATGGCGGCCTGCCTTTGCTGGCGCCAATGTCTGAGGTTGCCGGCCGTCTATCCATCCAGGCAGGCGCCTGGTGTATGGAAAAAGCCCATCAGGGTTCCGGTATTTTGATGGGTGGTGTACCTGGCGTTGAACCTGCAAAAGTCATGATCATCGGTGGCGGCACCGTTGGCTTCAATGCGGCACAGATGGCAGTGGGTATGGGTGCAAATGTCATCGTACTGGATCGCGATCTTGATGTATTGCGTGAGATCGACGCGCTTTTTGATAGCCGCGTACAAACGGTTTACTCAAATGCAGATGCCATAGAGCGTCATCTGAAAGATACAGACCTGGTCATCGGTGGTGTTCTGATTCCTGGCGCTGCAGCACCCAAGCTGGTTACCCGCGAACACCTTTCAATGATGCGTGATGGTGCAGTGCTGGTTGATGTGGCCATTGACCAGGGCGGTTGTTTTGAAACTTCAAAAGCCACCACCCATGAGGAGCCCACCTATATCATTGATGGTGTGGTTCATTACTGCGTGGCCAATATGCCGGGTGCGGTTCCGCGTACATCGACATTTGCACTTAACAATGCAACGCTGCCGTTCACCCTTGCGCTGGCGGATAAAGGCGCCAAACAGGCGATGTTGGATAACCCGCATCTGCTGGAGGGCCTGAATGTCCACCGGGGTATGGTCACCTATGAAGATGTCGCACGTGACCTTGGCTATGACTATGTGCCGGCGCTGCAAGCCTTAGAAACTGAATAACGTTAGTCCTGGACAAGATCGCGGGGTGGTTTTTCCACCCCGCGATTTTTTTTAGAGAATCCCTTTTATCAATCCAAACAAGGCACCCACAATCAGGGCTGCGTTTGGCAGGAAGGTCAATATCATGCCGAAGGCCCGGGTTTTGGGCTCTTTAACGTATTCTGCCGAATACAAGAACCGGCCTACAATAAATACAACTCCCAGTATCAGGGCCCATAAGGGGCTCAGGAACCAGGCAAAAGCATAGCAGGCAGGAATGAATACGATCAGTTGTTCCAGCGTATTTTGCTGAACCCTGAAAAGGCGTTCCCAGGTCTCATCCCCGGAGCACGCAGGGGCTTTGATATTGTATTTCTCGCGGCCCATGCCGGTGCGCATGGTAAACCAGGTATATTGCAATAAAGCCAGTAATACGATCAGTGTTGCATATTCCATTTAGTGCTCCTGTTTGCGTAAATATTGACGACCGGGTCATCTTGTGTGCCCGGGCTTTTACCCGACCGGAATCGTTTTATTCCGCTTTCCCCCGTTTGTCGCCATGCACCCACAGCACTTCGGAGCCGCCATTGGCCCTGGCCACGGTGCGGGCGATAACGAACAGCAGGTCCGACAGCCGATTCAAGTATCGCAGACTGACCTCGTTCACATCTTCGCTCTTGGACAATGACACCATTAATCTCTCTGCCCGTCTGCAAACCGTTCGTGCAAGATGACAGCGTGCCGCAGCCTCTGAACCACCCGGGAGAATAAAATCCTTGAGCGCCGGCAGGTCTTCATTAAACCGGTCAAGATCCGCTTCCAGTTGCGTGACGCAGGTGTCGGGGATCAGGGTATAGCCCGGCATGCATAGCTCACCGCCGAGGTCGAACAGCTCATGCTGGGTGCGAGTCAGGCAGTCACGTACCGCCCCGTCCAGCTCGCTCGCCAGGACCAGGCCTACAATGCTGTTGAGTTCATCAACTGTGCCAAATGTCTCGACCCTGAGATCGTCCTTGTCAACGCGTTCACCTGTACCCAATCCGGTTGTACCCTTGTCACCGGTGCGCGTATAAATTTTTGAAAGTCGGTTACCCATTTATTTCCCTGTCCACTAATTGTTGATGAGAAAAGCAATATATCACGAGGACAGGCCAAACCGAGTGGCGCATGAAGCCAAACCGCCAGGAAATGTGATCCACAGTTTTAGATTATCCATGTTAGTTGCGAGCGGTACGGTGACCCAGGGAGATTCCCGCCTGCGCGGGAATGACGGTGCTTTTGCTGGCTTACGACGGTGCCAGGCGCTGGTTTATGAAGGTGCCAGGCGTTGGCTTATGGCGGTGCCAGGTGCTGGCTTATGATGGTGCTAGTGGCCG
>CALJWY010000344.1 GCA_937974465.1 uncultured Lysobacterales bacterium
GTCGTGAAGCAGTATTTGGCGGTCGTTATCCGAGACACAAATTACCGCATCAGAGCGATTGCACAGGTCCACTTCAATGGCCTGCAAATTTCTGAATTGAGTGTCGTTAAGTTCTGCGACCTGGGCCTTGAGCCGGGCATACTCAACGTTATGTTCAACCAGAACAACCGCTGCATCCAGAATTTCTCTCGCATCAATACAGGGTTTTGCATAGGCGGGAAACTCGGCCTGCAGGATTCCAACATTCAACTTGTTACCCACGTACAGGCAATGCCAGAAAAAACTGCTATCGGTCAGCGGCAGATACAAAAAGCTGTTGCTTTCCGGCATGTCTTTACTGAAATGTAGAAGTCGTGCCAACGAGCTTGGCAGGCTCAGAAAACGCAACCAGAAGGGCATCTGGCAGAGTGTTTTCTCGCCATTCTCAAATAGCCACCAGTGTTTTCGATCATCACTGATCACTCCAACCTTGCGGTTGTGCCGGGACAGGGCGCGCGCGGTTTCAACAATCTTCACCGCTGCCCCGTGGTCATCCGGAAATAAATCTCTGCGCGTGACAATCAGGACGTTATCACGCGGCCCGTCAGCGCTATTGGGCTGAAAAATCTTGCTCAAGACCACCCGTCTGATCAGGCAAACCTGCCTTTTCAGGCGGTCGAACCAGTGAGGTTTGCCAAGAACTGTTGGTGCGAGGGGTTCTGTTGGCCTTGGTAATTGAGGTGCTTTGGCTGGCATCTCCAGCCAGTCCAACAGGGGTTTTGCGGTTATATCGGGGTTTAGAGCCTCTTCCACCAATTGTAGTGCATTCTCTGAGCGTTTCTTCCATTCGTCCGGCTGAGACATGATTTTGCGCAGCAGGCCAGGTAGTTCCTGTGGCCCAGAGACAAGCCATCCTGCATTGTATTTTTCAATCAATGAAGCAATTGGCAGATAGTCATTACAGATTAGCGGCAGCCCGTGACGCAGGAATTCCAGCGATCTGAAAGACTGGCTGTACTTTCTCTCGATGTTCGGCTCTGCGACTTCAAGGCCGATGTGGGCAGATTCAACCAGGAACTCACTGAAATGCGAATAGGGTGCGAGTGATTGGGTCTGAAGACCACTCGCCGCATGGCCTGGCCCGGCGTGCCGGGGAGCAACATGAGGACCCGCCTGCTGCCTGGATATTTGTGCAGTATTGGCATCTGCCTGGATAATAGGTGACTCAGCATTGCGCGAGCTGTCACTCTCTTGCTGGTCGTGCCACCGGTACTGGCCACCAAACAGGATCAGGCGAGGCGTATCAGAGTTCGAATCGTCTTTCATGCCATAGATCGATTGCCAGTATTCTTCTGATTTTCTCCAAGGCCAGCTGACGCCTCCACTGACAAGCGTCCAGCCATCGGTTCTGGGGTCTGACCTGGGACGCCCTGCTACTTCGGCTGACAAGGGCACGACCAGTACGGGTTCGCTACCACGTAAATCAAAGCCTGCCTGTAGCAGGGTGAACCACAAAAGGTCACGTTGTGCCTGATTACCGGTCAGCAGCAAGTCACACTTCGACAGGTTGCTTTGCAATAAATTTATTTCAGCGCTAACTCTTTCCGGATGCTCAAACAACAGCTCTAAGGGTCTTGGTGCAACAAAATCAACAATGACCGGCTGCGGAAGATCAAATGGCAACAGCTCGAGTAGCTCCCAGTAAGCAACCAGGATGGCATCCGGTCGTTGGCGGTTAATGGTGGCTTGCAACTCATCCCGTGTAACAAATGCATCCCTGTGTTTTGTGTTTTGTTTGTCCAGCCAGGTTTGCGTGATGTCATGGCCCGCATGGTTCAGTGCAGACTCTAGCTGTGCGGTGCGTATGGCATTGCCGGTAGCGATTTCATCACGTGCAAGTGGCGGCTCTTGTGTGATCAGAAGTATTTGCATGCTGGAATCTGTTCCCTTTGGCCCGCTGATCGTGTCAGTTGGCGAGCAGCAGGTAGCTGGCCAGGCCAACGAAGGCAAAAATACCAATAACATCGGTCACGGTTGTCAGCACCACACCGCCTGCAAGCGCAGGGTCGATCGACATCCGTTTGAGTATGACCGGTATCAGGGCGCCGGCCAGGGCGCCGACGATCAGGTTAATAATTATCGCAACCGCCATGACGAATCCAAGGCCCGGATTGCCATACCAAAAGTAGGCAATCACAGAGATGATGATTGAAAACACGATGCCATTGAGAACACCGACCGCCAGTTCTTTACGCAGAATTGCCATGGAATTTCGTGCGCTGACCTGGCCGGTTGCCATGCCCCTGACCATCAATGTCAGTGTTTGTGTTCCTGCGATACCGCCCATGCTCATGACCACCGGGAACAGGACGGCGAGTTCAACCAGTTGATCGAGCGTTGGCTGAAAAGCATACAGTACTGCGGCTGCCATCAGGGTTGTGATCAGGTTTACACCCAACCATACCCATCGCTTGCGGGCTGATTGTACGATCGGGCCGAACATGTCGTCCTCTTCGTCCAGGCCGGCGGCCGTGAGAACCATGTGGTCGCCCTCTTCACGAATCACATCGACCACATCGTCGATGGTGATGCGACCAAGCAATAGACCATTGGAATCGGTAACCGGGGCTGACACCAGGTCATTGTGCTCAAATTCGATGGCTACCTGGCGGGCAGGCATATCCACCCGGATCGGATCGGTGGACGAATCAACCAGGTCCGAAACATGGCTTGCTGGGTCTTTGGTCAGGACATCAGAGAGTTTCAGCTGTCCCAGGTACCTGCCGGAGCGATTGACCACGAACAACTGGTCAAACACCTCTGGTAGCTCACCACGAACCCGCAAATAACGCAATACCACCTCGAGGCTTACATCAGGTCTTACGGTGACCACATCCGGGTTCATCAAGCCACCGGCTGAATCCTCCGGGTAAGACATGACCTGGGCCAGCCGTTCACGGTCCTGCCGGTCCATGGCACGCAAAACTTCGGTAACAACGGTGTCCGGCAGGTCATTCAGGATATCTGCGAGGTCATCGATATCCAGGTCACCCATGGCCTGCACCAGGTCATCAGGTGACGTGTCAGCGATCAGGCCGGCACGGACTTCATCATTAACCTCGAGCAGCACGTCGGCATCGAGGTCGACCTTGACGAAGTTCCAGACTGTTTGTCGCCGGGCTTGTGGCAACGATTCAAGCAGGTCACCAATCTCCGCGCCATTGAGGCTATTGAGTAACTGCTTGACCTGTGATTTGACACCACTGTCCAGCGCTTCGGATAGACGATCCAGGTGACGGGCTGTTTTTTCTTCGTGCAGATGGTCCGGCATGACTCTCACCAATCTTTATTTATGGCCTGGGTGGGCTGTTGAGCGCCTGACTTCAGCCTGACGCAGGCCAGTATTGTAACAAGGCGGGGGGTGAATTTAGCGGAAAATTTCTGAGCCGGTATCTGCAGTCACGCTTCGGCAGCGGTTGGAGCTTTACCGGCCTGTCTTTCAGGCATCATCCCAGGAATCAACTTCCCGGTGGTGAATGACAACATTTGCGCTTTCATTTCCAAGCGACGTGGCCAGTTTTTCGGCAAGGTATACAGAGCGATGTTTGCCACCGGTACAACCGATGCCGATCGTTACATAACTGCGTTGGGTATTCTGAAATGCCGGTAGCCATGCGACCATGAACTGCAGGATATCACGGGTCATCTTCAGTACCTGCTCGTCGTTCTCGAGCCATGCTTTGATAGCGTCATCGCGGCCCGTCAGTTCCCTTAGCCCATCTTCCCAATAAGGGTTGGGCAGAATGCGGGCATCAAACATGAAATCCACTTCCTGTGGTACACCCTTCTTGAAAGCGAATGACTGCAAAACGATTGTCAGGCTGTCGTTACGGCGGTCTACAAAGTCCCAGACCTGCCGCCTGAGCTGGTGAATGTTGGTCGTGCTGCTATCGATGACCTGGTCTGCGTTACGATGTAAGGGTTCCAACAGCTGTTTTTCATTTTCAATGGCCTCGGTCAGGACCTGGTCACTACCGGTCAACGGGTGCCGGCGCCGGGTTTCGCTAAAGCGCTTGATCAAAACAGCTTTGTCCGCTGTTACAAACAGGAGTTTGCAACCGATTCCCTGTTCGCGCAGCGACACCATCCAGTCCAGTACGACCTGCAGGTCAGACTCACGCGAACGCGCGTCGATTCCAAGGGCGACCTTTTTATACAGGACAGGGTTGGCAGATATCCGCGGCCCAAAATCCGGCAGCATGGCTGCAGGAAGGTTATCAATACAGTAATAACCAAGATCTTCCAGCGCATTCAGTGCGGTGGACTTGCCACCACCTGATCTGCCGCTGACAATAATAACCTGCTGATCGAATGCGTCAGTCATAGGCTTGAGCTCGAAAGCAGGTGAAGTAGTTCGCTGGAATCCCTGGCATCACGTAATTGTTGCAAAAGCTCTTTATCACTGAATTTTTCAGCAATATTCGACAGTAGCTTTGAGTGATCTTCGGTACAGTTTTTGGGAACAACCAGGCTAAACACCAGGTCGACGGGTTCGCCATCGTCGGCCTCCAGTGGCAGGGGATTGACCAGTCTCAGGAACAGGGCCTCGACACTGTCAATGCCATTTACACGTCCGTGAGGTATGGCAACGCCGTTGCCCAATGTTGTACTGCCTAACTGTTCCCTGGCGCAGAGGCTCTCAAAAATAGCGCGGGCGTCTAACTCCCGGTTTTTTTTTGCCATGGTCAGGCTGATCAGTTCCAGCAGCCGCTTCTTGCTGTTAATACTGACATTCGCAAGTATGCGACCAGGGCTAAGTAAATCACTATCAAGCATGACTGTTATTTAATTCCAGTGATTAATATCAACCGGGAGCGGTCAATCAGAACCCACTGTCCGTTTCAACAGGTTCGTGTTTTATATGCTGGTGATCCGTGAGACGGTCTTTGTGTCGACGTACCTGGCGGTCCAGCTTATCAACCAGTTTGTCGATGGAAGCATACATATCCATTGCAGATTCAGCCGCAAAAATCGTACGGCCCGAAGCACTCACGGTGGCTTCCGCCTGTTGCTGCAGTTTTTCCACATTCAGAATGACGTTGATGGAGTTCACTTGGTCATAATGGCGTGCAAGCTTTTGCATTTTTTCTGTGACGTAGGCACGAAGTGCAGGAGTGACTTCTACATGATGTCCGGTAATATTAATCTGCATCAACAATCTCCTTTTTTATGTGGGCCTTGGTTTTAATGTAAGGCCAGTTAGATCAACCACAATAGCTGGTTGACCTGGATTGAGTAACTTTGGGTTGTGGCGGTGAAACAGTTTTTGCCATGCTTGTTGGAGCTAAATGTGTACCGCTCATACTTACAGTTTATACACCATAGGAATAATTTTCTACGCTTGAAAGCTTAGAACTTGATAGATCGACGATAGGCGCGACGTCGCTCACTCGATGAGCCTATGCCAAGCGACTCGCGATACTTTGCAACTGTCCTGCGGGCGGCGCAAATTCCGGTTTCACGTAACAGCTGGGAGATTTCCTGGTCACTTAATGGTCGATTCTCAGGTTCATTTTCAATCAGAATCTGGATACGTGCCTTGGTCGCCGTGGCGCTGACCATACCGCCACTGACAGTTCGCACATGGCTGGAGAAGAAATACTTCAGCTCGAAAATTCCTCTTGGCGTCAACATGTACTTCTGCGTGGTCGCCCTTGAGACCGTGGATTCGTGAACACCAACTTCTTCTGCAACCTCTTTAAGAATCAGAGGTTTCATGGCGATCTCGCCCTCCTCCAGGAAGTCCTTTTGCTTGTCCACGATGCATTGGGAGACCTTCTGCATGGTTCGGTTACGCAACTCGAGGCTAGACAATAACCAACGTGCTTCCTGCAAACGGCCACGCAGGTATTCAGCATCCTTGCCACCTGATTTGCGCAGTAAAGTGACGTAGTACTTGTTCAGGCGCAAGGAGGGGTTGCTCTCCGGACTCAGAGTGGTAATCCATTCGTCGCCATCCAGACGCACAAAGACATCTGGAATCAGGTACTCATCCTGGCGGTTGTCGTAACGCGCTCCGGGGCGGGGTTCGAGGCTCCGGATTAGGTCCAGTGCCTGTTGCAGCGCTTCAGAATTCGCGCCGGTTTCCTTGAGCATATCCTCGTACGCATTGGCGGCGATAAGATGGATATAATCTCTTGCCAGGCGAAGTGCCAGGTCAACGCCGCGGGTTCCTGCGGGTTGGGCTTTTAGCTGGACCCATATGCACTCGCCGGGGTTACGGCTGGCAACGCCTACCGGTTCAAGTCTCTGCACCCGGTGCAGCACAGCCAGGACCTCGTCGTCACCCACGCTGATTTCAGGCAGCAGGCTCTGGCGAATTTCCGCGATGTCATCGCTTAGAAAACCATCATCATCGAGGGCATAGACAATCGCTGAGGCAATTTCCGCATCTATCTCACTGAAATGTGCGAGCCGGATTTGTGCCAGTAAGTGTTCACGTAGAGAGGTTGAGCTGGTGTCTGCAATTTGGCGATCGGAAAAATCATCTGACCAACCGGGGCTATCCGCCCATTGGTCCATGCCCGCATCCGCCTGCCAGGTTTCAGACTCATAATCGTCAGTGGAATGCTCTTGTGCGCTCTCCGACTTCCGGGTTTCCGCCATTTCCGCCTCGAGTGAAACCTCCTCGTGGTCCTTGCCGGTTTGTTCGGCTAAATCATCGTGATCCAGCAGGGGATTGGTCTCGACCAGTTCCTGGATGTGCTCGCGCAATTCAATGCGGTTGAGTTGCAGCAAACGGATGGCCTGCTGCAATTGCGGCGCCAACGCCAGTTTCTGGGTTAATCTGAGTTGAAGTGAAGGGTTGACCATGAGCTATAAACTATTGGGTTCCAGTTTTAGAGCCTGAACTCATTGCCGAGATAGACCTGACGGACCTCTTCGTTGGCCAGGATAGTTTCTGCATTTCCTTCGGCCAATACCTGCCCTTCGTTCATGATGTAGGCATGGTGGCAGATTCCCAGCATTTCACGAACATTGTGGTCGGTA
>CALJWY010000345.1 GCA_937974465.1 uncultured Lysobacterales bacterium
CAGTTCAGGCAGACTGAGATACATACGGTCGCCATTGGCGAGTACACACATAACCGCAACCTGGTGTTGTTCATGCAAACGTTGGCACGCGTAAATGGCGGCGACTTTGTGGGGGTATCGAGGTGAGATCACGCTTGCGAAATCTCGGTGTCTTCTCTCTGTCGGCCATTGATCTGTTTGCCTCGGCCATGGGCGCATTCATTATTATCACCATCATCCTGATGCCGGATTACCAGAAGGAGGTCAGGCTCGAAGGTCACCTGAACTACATGGACTCACTCGCGGGTCAGACCGAGTCGATGCTGAACGACACGGAACTGGGAGTGGAAGATATCCAGGAATCATTGAGCACGGCACAAACCCGTCAATTGGAATTGCAGGCTGAGCAGGAGATCATGTCCAGTGAGCTGGAGACGGTTCGCGCCAAACTCCAGGCAAGGATGGAACAGCCCCCGCCACCTCCGCCGAGCCCGGTTGAGACGGAGGAAGAACTCGGTAGCAACCTGGTCACATTTCGCTTCCTGGGATTGAAGACCGACAAGACCAAGATCATGTTGTTAATCGATATGAACAAGTATCTTGGTGAGCACGAGGCGCTGGTTGCACGAACAGTGGCGCGTGCGCTCGACTCGCTCAAGCCCGGTTACGAGTTTGGGCTTCTCGGCTTTCAACAACTGGATTCAGGCGTTCGCTATCATCGCTGGCCGGAAAATGGCGGCTTGATTGCAATGAATCGCAGCAACCAGGCAAAGGCTTTGCGTTTTGTTAACCAGCTTGCCGGCAAGTTCGCAGGCTCGTCATCGGTTCGGGATGCGTTTGCACAGGCCTTTGCAAGCCCGGCAGAGGCGATAGTCCTGATCAGTGATGGTCTGCCTAATCCAGCCTACAATAACGGTCTTCCGCCACGGGCATTGATCCAGGATATCGTAATGTCCAATACCCGGGGCAAAGAGATTCATGCTGTGACCATCGGTGATTATTTCAAATACAAGGGCACGGTTGAGTTCATGGAAACCCTGGCGCGGGCAAATGCCGGCGGTTTCCTGGCGCTGGCGCAATGATAACGGTGCCTCAGAGCATGCCTGGAGGCAGCCGGATTCTATTATACTGGTCGACTGAACTGCCGCGGGCGAGCCGTTGTTAGAGCGGGAGATGATGAACACACTTAACAGGGACAAGCTGAGCCGGTGAATAATGGACCCATAATCAAGTCCTGTGGGCGTGAGCCGGGATGCGAACTGGTGCTGGCACACCCTTCGGTGTCGCGTGTGCACGCACACCTTGAACTGCTTGATGATGGCCTGGTCCGGTTACGGGACGCAGATTCCAGCAATGGTACATTTATCAACCGTAATGAAAGCTGGATTCGCATAAAGCGAGCAACCCTGTGTATTGGAGACCTTGTCCGTTTTGGCGAGATCGAGGTGCCACTGGCAGAACTCATGTCCCGCTTCGGAGACCACCCCAACGCGCGCCTTGAGGCCCGGCACTTTCCTTTGCGAAAGCGCCAGTCCGGTCAGAAGACCGGCGCCGCGGATGGCAAAGGCACGACGCTAAACAAGCCCCGCCGTAATCCGGTGACGGGCAAGATAGAAGATACAAAAACGGTCTAATTCAATGAGTATTCCACCGAGGATCTGAAAAAAGAATGACACGTCAAATCACAATTCTAGTCAGCCTGATCTCAGCTATTTTGGTTATTGCCCTGTTAGCCAGGGTTCTGCCGCCCGGAGCGGCGGCCATCATGCTGGATGTCAATCGTGCCTCCTGGCCTTTTACTGTTCAAAACATCCTTTGGCTGGCTTTTTTTGTCGGCCTGGGAGAGTTGTCGCTGCGTTGGCGTGCGGGTCGTGTCGAGGAAAGCCAGTTCGGGCGCGACTACCTGCCGCTGGATGACGAAACGGTATTGCGGCCCGGTGATGACATCACACCCATTTACCAGAAGGTTCGCAGCAGCAAGTATCGGGATGTGTGTTTTCTGCCGCGCCTGATCGAGCGCTGTGTGCTTAATTTCAACCTCGGTCATTCTGTCGACCAGACCAACGCACTATTAAACTCCAGCCTCGAACTGTTTTTGCATGAATTGGATCTGCGCTACAACATGATTCGATATATCACCTGGTTGATACCATCGCTGGGGTTTATCGGTACTGTCATAGGTATCATGCTTGCCCTCAATTATGCCGGTGACCGGGCCAATGTCGAAAGTCCGGAAATGCTCTACCAGGTGACCGAACGCCTGGGTGTGGCATTCAGCACGACCCTGCTGGCGCTGGTGATGGCCGCGATACTGGTTTTTCTGCAAAACCTGATCCAGGGCCGCGAGGAACAGACGCTCAACCGGTCTGGCCAATACTGCCTTGATAACCTGATCAACAGGCTCTATTCGCCCTGATGCCAAAGGATTTACACAAGTGAGCCGACTGACATCGGTTTGGGTCCGTACTATCTTATTGGTCTGGATGACAGCCTGTTGCATGGGTCAGGTGGCGTATGCACAGGCGCCCATTTCCACACACCCTTCCGTTGTGCTGGGGCTAAAACTGGTATCGGCTACCCACGTGAAGCCTGTCACGGGAATCGTCCTGTCCAGCGATGGACTGGTGCTGGTGCCTGCTGAATTTATCAGCGACATGGAAAGCTCGCCCGGTACGGAAATCGTCGTGCTTGATGGTGGTGGCGACATTTTCAGCCATGGCCGTCCGGCGACGATCAAACAAGCCTCCCTGCCCGGCGGCCTGGCAATTCTCGACGTAAAGGGGCTTGGCAGACCGGGTATCACCCTGGCGCAGTCCGCGCCTGCCAAAGATGGTGTTTTTCACCTTGCTGCATTTCCACCAGCAGAGTCGATTGCCAGGGGTGACGATCCGCTATGGGTAGCCGCCCGCATCATTATTGATGAAGCGACAGGGACTCTAACAATCTCTGCAGAAACCATTCTCCCCAATGTCAGCGGTGCGATCATTGATGACTGCGGCTACCTGGCAGGCCTGAGCATTGACAACGGTGTGCAATCCCTGGAGACCGGACAAAATCCGACCACGCGGTTTTATGAGGAATTGAAGCGGGCATTTG
>CALJWY010000346.1 GCA_937974465.1 uncultured Lysobacterales bacterium
CGCGATAAAAACAACCTGATAATGATCTATCAGAATGATTTCCCGGTTAGCCAATTCTGGCAACGACTGGCGGTATTTCCACGTGATTCGCTAAAGATTGCTGCAAGCCCCTTTTCCTTTGAAACACACCATTGGGATGCACCGCGATGGGAGCAGATCTCTCACCAAAGGGTCATGCCGGGTTACCTCGATGGCTTCTGTGCGCAAGACAGGGTAGGTGAGGTGCCAAATGGCAACGGGTTCAGATATAAAAATGTTGGTTATTTATCCGACAGGGATGATTTGATATCACGGGGATTTGACCTGGTTGTGTATCAAAAGCCATTCAAGGTGCAAACATACCAGGGTGAGAAAGAGTTTGGCATCGATACAGCAGATTGTGAATTGGAACTGCGGGCACAATTTCCAGCCCCGGTTTACGAAGATCGGTGGCTGCTAGCTGTTCCGTTATCAGAAGAAATTCGAGAGCAGTTCAATACCGTTAAATGAGTGATGCTGATTGCGCATCAAGGTGCGCAAATTTCCGGGTTGCCGTGCACACGTTGGCTTCCGGCTCTCCTGCAATCAACGGACAGTCAAGGTAGGATCATATTGTTTTTGGGTGGACGCGAGTGCTCATCCCTTGTCAGGCCAATGCAGGTTTTTCAGAAGCCCGGCCAACGGCGCTTAATATTTCCGGGTTTACGTTAGAATAGGATTACCAGGTGGGAGAGAACATCTGCCGCTTTCAAATATAGCTTTTGACCAGGCGTTACCTGGCTGAAAGGTTTGCTGTCAGGATAATTGGATGACCGATCAAGTCCATAGAAGCCATACACAACAGGATCTGCAATGGATGGAGCAGGCACTGCTGCTGGCCGAGAAGGCAGGTGCCGCCGGTGAAGTTCCCGTCGGTGCCGTGGTTGTAAAAGATGGAGAGATCATCGGCAGGGGCTGGAATCAGAATATCAGCCTTCAGGATCCCAGCGCACATGCCGAGATTATGGCGATGCGTGATGCGGGTCAATTTATCGGTAATCACCGCTTGCCCGGCTGCGATTTGTACGTAACGCTGGAACCCTGTCCGATGTGTGCGGGCGCCATGATCCATGCCCGGTTTGATCGAATCGTATTTGGCGCCACAGATCCGAAAACCGGCGCTGCCGGTGGAAAATTTGACCTTTTAAGCGATCCGGCACACAATCACGCCCCGGCGGTCGATGGAGGCTGTCTTGAAGAGCAGTGCTCCGAGTTGCTGAAATCATTTTTCAGGCAGCGAAGACAAAAAGGGAATAGCCCGGAAACCTAGAAAAAGCGAATGCTGAGAGACTTGTTATGAGAGTTTTAATTACCGTATTTTTAATGCTGATGATCAGCGATGCTGTAGCCTATCTTGACCCCGGAACCGGCAGTATGCTGTTGCAGGTTATCCTGGGTGGCATTGCTGCCATTGGCGTTGCGATCAAATTGTATTGGCACAAATTAAGGGCGGCGTTTGGGATGGCCAAGAAGCCTGATCCCGAAGAAGAAACGGACTAGATTTTCCATGAATCACGCTGAAGCTGCAGTCAACACGGGTTCTTTTCGTGACCGCGATGGTCGTGTCTATCATTTCCAGGGACGTGTTTTTCGGGGCTTGAGCGAATCTGCGCTGGAGAGCTTCAGGCAGTTACAGTCAAAAAAGTTCTATTCCAAGCTGCTTGAGTCGGGCAAGCTTATTGGCACCCGGGAGTTACCAGCCGGGGAAAATCCGTTGCCGGATGAGGTCAAAAACCAGTGGGTTGGTTTTCTTGAACACGACCCCGTACCGGTGATCTCTTATCCTTATGAGTGGACCTTCAGCATGCTGAAGGCAGCGGCTTCGTTACAGTTACACCTGGTCGAGAGAGCCGTCAGTAACGGTTTTACGCTGAAAGACGCAACGCCCTATAACGTGCAGTTTATTGACCGCAAACCAGTATTCATTGATATACCATCCTTTGAGCCCCTGCAGGAAGGCGAGCCCTGGTCCGGATATCGTCAGTTCTGTGAAATGTTCCTCTTCCCCCTGCTTTTACAGGTCTATAAAGGCTGCAATTTTCAACCGTTCATGCGGGCCTCGATCGACGGTGTGAATGTCCAGGCGGCAGCGTCCCTGTTTGGGTTCCGTGACCGGTTCCGCAAGGGTGTAATGAGCCATGTCTGGTTGCAGTCCAAACTGGATAGGCGCTACGGTGGTTCTTCGGAAAACGTCAGATCCAACTTGAAGTCAGCAGGATTTAATCGCGAATTAATCCTCGTGAATGTACGCAAATTGCAGAAGCTGGTCAGCAAGCTTGAATGGGAAGCCAGTGGTTCCGAGTGGGGAGACTACACCGAGTTCCACAACTATTCCGATGAAGACCATTTGCGCAAAGAAGCATTTATTCGGGAAGCTGTTGCCCAGGAAAAACCCGGCACGGTTTGGGACATAGGTTGTAACACCGGTCAGTTCTCACGTATCGCATCAGAAGGCTGTTCACAGGTCGTGTCCTCGGATATTGACCATGTTGCCGTTGAGAGGGTGTTTCTGAACCCCGATACACCCAAGAACATTCTACCCCTGGTCCAAAACGTGGCAGACCCGTCACCCAACTGGGGATGGCGCAACCAGGAACGCACCGATTTACAGACCCGCAGCAAACCGGAGCTTGTATTGTGCCTGGCCCTGATTCATCACGTGGTCATCACCGCCAACATACCCCTGGCGGAGTTTATCGACTGGTTGGCTGGTTTGACCGACAAACTGGTGATTGAGTATGTCTCCCGCAAGGATGACAAGGTGAAGACCCTGCTGCGCAACAAGGAAGACAAATACCAGGACTACACTCGGGAATCCTTGGAAGCTAACCTGGAACGGCATTTTATAATTAATCGGCAGCAGGAAGTGAACAATGGCAATCGAACGCTTTATGTCTGCGTTAAGTTATGAAGCAGTGATGTGAGCGTGCACCTGGCATAACGAGGTATCAAGTCTCTGATTGTTTCACGGGGTCGGTTTTGCCTCTTTCTCTATGAGTTTTAAGCTTATAAGTCCTACACCAAGGCTTCTGGAGTCATCATTGGTACCCCGTAACATGGGGATGCCAACCCCATCAGTTCTAAACTTCAATGAAGCGACGCCAGTGTGTAAACTGTCATAGCTTGAACAATCGAAGTAATACTCTTTGCGCCCATGGTTTTTATCTGTCTTCACCAAGTCTAATTTGCTGTCATTCAGAAAAACTTCAAAACTCTCGGGGTTAACACCAGCATAAAACCTATTAATGCTTATCAGCATATAGCGGTCTTTGCAAAAGCCTTCAGAAGTGTAAAATCGCATTGAAGACTCTACGTTTTTTGTCCATCGGCCCCACGATTCCCCGTACCACATTCCTTTTATAAAGAACTTGTCTAAATTTTCAGAGAAGTGAATTATCGAGTCGTTGGTCAGTTCTGACATGCTTGCTTTTTGTAGTTTTAATTTTGAAAACATAAGCTTGCCATCTTTGCCTGTATGGTCAGAAACATAAAGCCGCAAATTAACCTTGTTCTCTAGTGCAAAGTCTTTTGACCTAAAAAAATTGATTTGTACTTGTTTTTTGTCAACTTCAAACGAATCCAGGCTCTTATTGTTAAGTTCAAGTTCCACATTCAATGTTTCGTTAGTCGAAGACAGTTCAGTTTCCAGCAATAGAAACTCATTGCCTCTAACCGGTGAATTCAGGCTAAAAGAGACATGAATTTGACCGTCAACGGCAACCACACTGGAAAATCGATGTTCGTATTCAGCCTCTGATAGAAAAGCATTCATGTAATCTGCATCTGTTTTTATATCCGAACCAAACCTTATGGTGCCTCCCAACACGTAGGTTTTCCTGTTTTTCATTTTCTGTTGAGCAGATAATTTTCCTGTAAGAGTCCACGCGTTTTCGTCGTAGACATCTCCTTCAATCTTGTAAACTTCAAAGTCGTTTAGGAATTTCGAGTCCCAACCACTAAAGTTGTAATGAAAGTACGTACGATCTCTTTGCTGGTCCTCTGCAATATCATCTATGAACTCGCCTTCCATTTTTTTAGGTTTGATGCCAGCAAACTTTGCAATCGTCGGAGCTACATCCAATAAAGACACTGGTTTTGATGAAACCTTTAATGGACCATCTTCCAGGTAGTTTTTAACCACCAAAAGCGGCTTACCGGAAGCTATGGCTTCTCCATTCTTCAGTACCGGGACATAACGACGCTCACCAGGCAGGTATTTTTTATTGGTGTATTCACCAGCCCCATGGTCTGCAGCGATGATGATTGAAGAGCTGTCATAGACGCCTAGTTTTTTAAGTTCTTTCAAGTAACTTATCATCAACTTGATGCTGGCGTATGCGTAATCCTGGTAGGCCGAAAAATCGTCACCATAGCCGCTAAATTCCAAGTCTCTGTTCAATAGGAACGGCTTATGAGGCATGAAAAGGTGGTAAAACCTGTAAGTCGGTTTGGGCGAGCTATCTGTTCCTGATGTCCGTAGGTTCTCTCGAAAACTTAGTCCTTGATGAGGCTGGCTGTGGGGTAATTTGACCAGAGTCCTGCTTGGGAATAAATCATCAAAACGATGTGCAAAATCAGACAAATAACGCCTGGTAACAAAATCACCTTCGTTATAGATATGGTGCTTAAGGGAGTGGGGGACCGATTGGAATAGCGATAAATCCAATGCTTGGAGATAGTTATCAATTTTCTCCGGCCATTGGGAGTGCTCATAGTAATTACTCATTATCGTTTCATCCAGAATAATGGTGCTTTTAACATGCGGATAAAGCCCCACGTTCCACCCGTCACTTTTTAGCTCGGCAAGGATAGAATCCTGATAGGTTAATGTCAGAAAATCCTGGAATGATTGTTGTTTTTGATACCTCTTGCCAGTAAGTAATAACGGGATGGTCGGATAGGTTTTTGCAAAAACCCCTGATGTGTTTGAATAATATGTGAAACCGGTTAGCTCGCTCTTTATGTTGGAGTCCTGGTTAATCATTTCCCAAAACAGATCGGACTGAAAGCCATCCAATAGGAACAGCAAAATATTTTTGTCCTTTGAATAAGTGAATTTTTCAGCTTCGTTTACTGAGCCGGTTGCCACTTTGTCACTGAAATCATGCGATATAACGGTAGTAATTGCTGCAATGCCAGTCAGCAAAATTGAAAAAGACAAAATGGTCTTCGTATGGTGGCTGATTTTTTTTCGCAGGGCGATCAATATTGCTGCCCCAATCAACCAAAGACCTGTATCGATTAGGCCCAGGTATTTATTGACTGAAAAGTCAATCGATCGCCCATCAAGTATTCCGTAATCCCAAATCAACAGGTACTGTTGGAGGTAAAGTAATAATGAGGTAAATACAAAAACCGGAAATAAGTGTTTTTGTATGTTTCGGGGTGTGATCAAAGCAAGTAAAAGCAATATGCACGTTATGGCGATCAACAGTAAACCGAACACAGTGATTGAATCTGAAAATGCTGCGCTGAAATTAAACTGGTTATGTAGCCAGACAGCTATTGGCAAAGCTATGAATATCTGGAATGCCACCAGAAACATTGATGTAAAAAACCAAAATCGTTCCTTCATGGAAACCCCTTTTAGGGAACAAAAATTACTGATTGCTGATTATACAGCCTGCATGGCGGTTAATTTCTTTGTCTAATTATAAAAGTGCAAGGCGTTTAACCAATTTGACCTTGATGAGGTTAAACAGCCTGTTGATCTGGAGCAGTATGGCGTCCACTGAAGCTTTTCTCAGGTTCATGCCGATCTCGCAGGATTATTGCAGCCATGCGTGAAACGAAAGTGTTGTGATCGGAAGTTTTGGCTGGCCTGGTGACAAAAACAAATATTTTTAAAATCTGCCGCATAAAAAAGTGCAGGGTACCGAAGTACCCTGCACAGTCCATAGCCTATATGTAGATCGACTAATCTTAGTGAGCGTGGACCTTATCCACTGACTCTGATTTACCTTCACCATGACAGGTTGCACAGGACTCACCAAAGATCGTCGTGTTGGCATAGGCATGCGCTGCTGCAGAGTCGCCGTC
>CALJWY010000347.1 GCA_937974465.1 uncultured Lysobacterales bacterium
AGCTCAATTGGTTAGAGCATCGGACTGTCGATCCGAAGGTTGAGGGTTCGAGTCCCTTCGGCCTCGATGCATAAAGCTCTGTAGGTTAATAACTTACAGGGCTTTTTTTGTGGAGTAAAATAATCTGAAAAAGGGTGTGCACCCAAAGATGCGCCATCAATGTCAAAAGACATTGTTTATTACTGGTAATGTCGTCCGAGTTTTTCGACAAGCACTCGTTTGACGGTCAGCGGGTCGATCACACCGTTTTTCTGGTACAGGACATTACCATCGGCATCCAGAATAACCGTATAGGGGATTGCACCCTGCCAACCGCCGCCCACGGTCTCGATAAGTTCATAGGGACCTTCGGAATCGTTGATGTAATTGATTGTCGAGGCCTGATGCTTTTTCAGAAATTTAAGTACATCGGAGCGCTTGTTGGGGTAGTCAAGGCTCACCGTGATCATCTCAAAGTCGCGGTTCTTGTACATGCGATGAATATTCACCAGCTCTGGAAATTCCATCCGGCATGGGCCGCACCAGGTCGCCCAGAAATTGACCAAACGAATTTTCCCATTGTTTGTTGCAAGAAGGGTCATGAGGTCATTTGGGGCAATCGGCTCCAATGTCACGGGCTCTTTGGCCCATTGCTCTTTCATGTACTTAATATAATCATGCTTGCCAGACCACTTGATCGAACAGCCAAATGTTTTCGTCGTCTTTTCGGGGACCTCCTTTTCGGCCAGCAATGCCTTGATCGCATTTCTGGTGTCATGCTTTTTAGCGGTTCCGATTTTCTCGGAGTCATCGATCCGCCCGGTGTATCTAAGCTTGCGCTGCTTATCGAAAATAAATACATGCGGTGTCGTCACGGGACCGTAAGCCTTGGAAACCTCCTGTTCGTCACCATCATATAAATAAGGGAAATTGAAGCCTCTCTCCTTTGCTCGCAATTTCATCTCTTCCAGCGAATCACTCACGTCGCTATAGCCAAGCTCTGCCAAGCTAACCGACCGCGGGTCGTTCGGAGAGATCGCTACGACCGCCACCGGCTTATCTTCATAATCTGCGGCAAGATCTATGATGCGTTGCTCATAGGCCTGGGCGGTAGGACAATGGTTGCAGGTAAAGATAATCACAAGAACATCGCTCTTTGAATAATCGCTGAGGGTATGATTGGTTCCGTCAGCGCCAGGGAGATCAAAGTCAGGAGCGACAGCCCCCAGCTTCAGTGTGACGATTTCCTCTTGGCCTGCTAGTACCGGCAAGGCGAATAATACCGCAAAAACGTAAATTAAAAAAACGGATCGCTTGTTCATCGAGTTATTCCTTATGAAAAAACATCTCTCAGCCCAACCATGCCGCAGGGCCTCTTTTCCGATAGAATACCAAATCTGTCTTCGAATACAAGAAAATCTCTCCTTCTACTCCCCATCCTCCACAAAACATCTCTCTATTTGGAATTCGGGCGTGTGCCTTGTTCTAAGAGTGTATGGACGGTGCCAATTATCCACTTGACCCTGTTTCCAACGCGGGTATCATTGGGAGACATGTTTTACAGACGAGAAAAGGAAACTTTTGTTTTACAGGGAGGCTTTATGAATCCGCGAATTATGCGTAAAAAGATCATCGTTTGTATCTTGGTTGTTGCTTGCTGTGCACTTCCGGCGGTTGCCGGGGGGCTTTATCTGAATGAGTATGGTACGCCGGTGATGGGTAATGCGGGCGCGGGTTCGGTGGCCGAAGCGTCAGATGCATCCACCTCATTTCATAACCCCGCCGGTATGACCCTGCTGGGCCAGCGGCAGTTCATGCTGTCTTTGGGAATCGGCTACTCGGATGTGAGTTTTGATACAGATAACAGTGTCGTCACTGGTGGCGATGGCGGCAATGCCGGGGGCTGGATACCGATATTGGGTACGTTTTATGCTCAACCGCTCAATGAAGAGCAGGACCTGTGGTTTGGTTTCAGTACCTTCACGCTTTCGGGGGCAGCACTGGATTATAGCTCTGGGTGGGTGGGCCGTAATCAGTGCGACGAGGTGACAATTCTGACAGTCACTGCGATGCCGACACTGGCTTACCGGGTCAATGACTGGCTGTCCGTCGGTGCCGGTCCGACTATTTGGTATGGGAGTCTGGACCTGAAAGTGGGCCCCGTTGGCAATACTGATGGCAAAATCGAACTGGATGGAGATGATGTCGCATACGGATACAGTTTGAGTACGATGATCGAATTGAGCGAACGGACTCGCGTGGGTGTTTTCTATCTTTCTGAAACCAGTTTCGAGTTTGACGGCGACCTGAAAACGAGGGGTGGGCTTGTTGAGGGGCTGGATTTTGATTCGGATACAGATCTGGATTTGGCTCAGTTGGTTCGCGCCAGTCTATACCACCAGTTGGATGACAAGTGGGCTGTGGTTGGCAGCGTGGGCTGGGAGGACTGGAGCACAGTTGACAATGTAAATGTTAGCACTGAAAACTTTGATAGTGCACTTGCGAAAAACTGGAAAGACACATATCACTATGCCGCAGGCGTGCATTACAAGCCGACTGATAAGTGGCTGCTGAGAACCGGTGTGTCATATGACACCAGCCCCGTGGACTCAGATGATCGGACAGCGGATATGCCCATTGATAGGCAGGTGCGTTATGCGGTGGGTGCTGATTACCAGTGGAGTGAATCGTTGACCATTGGCGGCTCTTTTGTCTATGCAGATTATGGCAGTGCTAAGATAGATGCCGATGGATTCAGTGGTGACTACAATCGCAATGACCTGTACTTTTTAGGCCTTCATGCCAATTGGACATTTTGAATAAATCTTATATAAAACGATTAACAATAGACATAATCCGGCGCATTTGAAGAGAACCGGTTTTTGTTCCGAAAACGGGTTATTTTGTAAAGGAGAAGGCGATGCATGACACAATGAAGTTTAAAATTACTTTGGTGATCTCTGCGTTGCTGTATCTTTCGGGGTGCGGCGGGATCGGTCCTAGGACCGTGTCACGCGACCGGTTCGAGTACACCGACGCCATTTCCGGATCCTGGAAACGACAGATGCTCTTGAACATGGTCAAGATTCGTTATGGAGATGCCCCGGTCTTCCTGGATGTAACCTCCGTGATCAATCAGTATCTGTTGGAGACACAAGTCGACGGTTCACTGGCCTGGAATGCCTTTCTGCCTGAGGCCAGCCAGAATGTGGGAGCAAGAAGCAGGTATGCGGACCGTCCAACAATTTCCTATCAACCGCTTCAGGGCGAGAAATTTACCCGCAGTATGATGACCCCGATTCCGCCGCATTCAATCCTTTCTCTGATGGAAGCAGGCTGGCGGGTGGATTATTTATTCAGACTCTGTGTCCAGTCCGTCAATGGCAACTATAACCGTATCGGACACCAGATGACCGTGAAAGAGGCCGACCCTGATTTTTATCGTCTGATCAGTGGGATGCGCAAAGTTCAAAAGTCCGCAGCTGTGGGAATGCGGCTTGATAAAGCCAAAGAAGGTCAGCCAGCCAATGTATTGTTTTTTCGAAAAAAAGGCGTTACTCCAGAGATTGTAGAAGAGCAGAAAATGGTCAGGCAGATCCTTGGTTTAAATATGGAGACAGAGCAGTTTAAAGTTGTGTATGGTGCATTGGCAACGGATGACACCGAAATTGCGATCCTGAGCCGATCCATGCTTCAGATCCTTTCAGAACTGGCGTCTTACATTGACATTCCCGAGAAACATGTAGAGGAGAAACGTGCTCCGGGAAACTTTGCCGTGGCTGCTGACACGAAGGCCGAGGTCATGCCTTTACTGCGTGTCCATAGCTCACTCAAACCGCCTGAAGACGATTTTGTCTCGATCCAAT
>CALJWY010000348.1 GCA_937974465.1 uncultured Lysobacterales bacterium
GTTTTTTAGCCTGATTTTCTCCTCCAGCAACCACAAACCTTTTGAAATACCACCGGGCAAGGTGACAACCCGCACAGGAATGGATGGCCCGCGAGAGACAGCGATCAGTTATGCCGATTATGCATTGGGGGAGTATCTGCGCGTGGCCAGGTCTTCCGATTATTATGACAATACGGTATTCCTGGTGATCTCCGACCATAATTCCCGGGTCAAGGGGGCGCGCCTGATCCCGGTAGAGCGGTTTCATATTCCAGGTGTGATTTTTGGGGGCGGCATTGAACCCCGACGCATTTCGGGTATTTCCAGCCAGGTTGACCTGTTGCCCACTTTGCTTTCCCTGATTGGTGTTGATGGGCGTCACCCGGCTGTGGGTTATGACCTTACCCTGCCAGAGTACGCTGGTGGGGCAGGTCGCGCACAAATGCAGTTTCACGATACCCAGGGGTGGTTGGTGCCCGGGCAGTTGGTGGTCATGCAGCCGGACCTGCCCATGCAGGTGTTCGATTACCAACCAGGTGGTGAACTTGTGCCGGCTCGCAAATGGGATAGTGCTTTACTGGATCAGGCACTCGCGCACGCGCTGTTCCCGTCCTTGATGATTAAGGAGCGCGGCTACCGCCCGCCTGCCGTCGACTGATCTTTGCTTCTTCCCTACAGCGGGACAGGCCTGGCGGGGGGGGGGATAAATTCAGAGCAGGGCGTTAAGCTTGGCTGCGCAGATAAAATCGTTTTCAGACAGTCCGTCAATGGCATGGGTGGTAAAGCCCACTTCACAGTAGTTGTAACCGGCGGAAAAATCCGGGTGATGGTTCTCATTGTTCACCACCCAGGCCATGGCATTAATAAAAGACATGGTTCGGAAGAAGCCTTTGAATTCAAAACGCCGGCTGATCATCTTCGCATCAGCGCTTAATTCCCAGCCCGGGATGTCGGCCAGCATGGCCTCGGCATCGTTGCGCTCTATTGCATCAACGCCACCCTCGCAGGGTACGCAGTGCTTGTCGGTCAGGTCACAAATAGTCGTCATGGTTGTCCTTTGGTAACGTGTGTTTTCCAGTTCAGGCCGAAGCTTTCACCGGGTATGTCGGGGTGTGCATGCCCATTTTACGAGCCTGCCTGACCAACGGGATCAGATCCATTTGTGCCAGTTCGAAAAGAGTATCAAAGCTATTCAGGGTAAAGTAAACCGTTTGATAGATATCGATGCGGTAGGGCGTGCGCAGGACATCCAATGCATCAAAAGGCCGGCGATCCGGTAAGTCGCTTTCCAGGGCGTATATCAACTCGCCCGGTGAGGAAACAATGCCGGCGCCATATGAGCGCAGACCATTGCTGCTGTTGATCAGGCCAAATTCCACGGTAAACCAGAACAGCCGGGCAAGCATTGCATGATCTTTCTTATCCGCAGCCAGGCCGGCTTTGCCGTAGGCCTCGGTGAATGCGGCAAAACGATAGTCGGTCAACAGCGGAGTATGTCCAAACACCTCGTGGAATATATCCGGTTCCTGAAGATAGCCCATATCCTCCTTGCGGCGGATGAACGTGGCGGCGGGAAACTGGCGGTTGGCCAAAAGTTCAAAAAAGCTGGTGAAATTGATCAGTGCAGGGACCGCCGCAACCGACCAGCCGGTATGATCCAGCAATACCTCTGAGATTTCATGTAACTGCGGTATGCGGTCGCGGGGGAAATCCATCACGGCAAGTGCGTCGATATACTCCTGGCAGACGTAGCCGTCCAACAGGCTCAACTGACCATTGATCAGCTCACTCCAGACCTGGTTCTCTTCATCGGAGTAATGAATGATACCGTTGGCGTCAGGGTTATGTGATGTGTAAAGACTGGACTTTGCCATAATTTGATCCAAATTTCGTACGAATAATATTTTATATCAATTCACGCACAATTAATTTTCACAAATTGCGATAATTACTGATATATTAATATATATATTTCATATAAACGTATTATTAAGGGAAAATATTTCAAATGGATAAGATTGACTACAAGATTCTTGATGAATTGCAGCGCGATGGCCGCTTGTCCAGCCAGGCACTCGCAGCACGCGTCGGGTTATCAACTTCGCCTTGCTGGCGACGTGTTCGCCGGCTTGAGGAGCTTGGTGTGATCAAGGCCCATGTCGCCATATTGGAGCCTGAAAAAGTGGGTTTGCTGGTCACAACCATTGCCAATGTCACTCTGGAAGATCACCACCCCGATTCGGTCGCAGAATTTGACCGGATGATTGCCATGCGACCGGAAATTTTGGAGTGTTATGCCACCAGTGGTCAGCAGGATTACACCTTGAAGATTATTTGCAAGAGTATTGCCGCCTACGATAAGTTGCTGAATGAGTATATTTTGCGTTGCAAGGCAGTACACACGGTCAGCACCAGTATCGTCCTGCGGGGCACAAAACATACGACGGCCCTGCCTTTGATGGACAGTTAGTCAAACGCGGCGCATTCAATCGGGAATGCGGGTTGGTGATTCCTGGCTAGCGGGCGACGACTGTCACCTTGGATTTCCCGCCAGCTTTCACTCAAAAACCGGGATCACCTTTTATAGGCCTTTTTCGGCTTTTTCCACGTGCTCACTGGCGTCCAACCAGTCCCACTCCAGGGCAGACAAGGACTCTTTGAGTTCCGCCTGCTTTTGCAGCAGACTGGTCATTTCCTGTTTGCGTGAGTCATCCGTATACAGCGTC
>CALJWY010000349.1 GCA_937974465.1 uncultured Lysobacterales bacterium
ATGGAAAACTTCCTTACCGCCGGTCTCATGTCCGGCGGTTTTTTTTGGGCCAGAGAAAAGCACCTTGGCTGGTTGGGAGAGCAACAAGGGTTCTTGCCCTGATGCCAGATAGTAACCGGATGATCGCGGCCAAATTTGCTGATCCCTGCTACTGTCTAAGCTGACGATTGGAGTTGCTGTAGGAGGTGCCTTTAAGTGGCGAAGGCCGTTGCTATAGGAGCCGCGGGGGCGCGACTCCTACAGGTTTAGCTAATGCGGGGGTAATTCCATATTGATTTTCAGCTTCTGGGAATTTTTACCGCTGATGCGACGATTGAGTATTCAAACTTTTCGGACGGCATTGCAGCCGTTTCACCCAGATCGGCTGCGTAGTGCTCGGCCTGTTCCCTGCTCAAGCTTTTGCGGGAAAAGACTCCTGCGAGGACAACATCTTTACCACCAGAGTCCGTGGGTATAAAAAAGTCATAGTCCTTGAAGGTTACGCGGGCTGTTGCCGGGCCTTCCTGGGCAACGAAGAAACAGCCTTTCTTCTGGCAAACCTTGGCAATACGTGTTGCAACCAGGACCTCCTGGTCAAGGTATTTCTCGTTGTCCTTCACCAGGTCAGCAAGACTCAGCGGCGTACCCGATTCCGGTAGCACGCTGCCAAAAATCTCGTGACTGGCGGTTACTTCGACCGGTTCTGACAAGCGTATTACCTCGCTTTCCGCAGCAAAAAGCCCGGGTGAATTAATGCTGAATGCGAAGACGGCTAACGTCACGATCAATCGTGGTTTGAAAAGGTTTGTTCTCATGCTAAGGAATCTCCTGTTTGATAGCCTATTGTAAGGCAAAACCCAGGCGATCCACTTGATTAACGCATAAGACTTGATGCGTGTCGGGGAGATTAAGGTTGCGCCGGGCTCATTATCCAAGCCCGGTCATAAACCGTCTATCCAAGTACTCCACGCTGTTGCATCGCCCTGGCATACAGATACAAACCGAACGCGACTAAAAAGATGATGGCGGAGAAAACCAGCGAGAAGGTGTCACCGATTACCTCCAGACCATTGGATAGCCCATAGTTGTGAATTGAAGTGATGACCATGGCAATAAAAGAAACCAGAAACAGGGTCACCGCCAGGCTCTTTCTGAACAGTAAAAATATGGCGCCCACGACACCACCCCAAACGGCTATCGCCCAGCTTGCCTCTACCCATGCGGGAAATCCGTAGAAGAATTCGAGTTGTTCGGCGGTGAATGCGGCCATGTATTCCTCGTTCTGTGTTTGAGTCATGACATAGTCCATCGCCCCCATGGCGCTCCATAGCAGACCAACGATACCCACCACCCATAAATGCCAGGGTGCTTTTGTTGTTGTGTTTAATTCAGTCATAGCTTCCTCCTCTCTCTAAGTGTAGTAGATAAGCCCATTGGTTTTCGGGTGATTTGATTGGATGGTCTCTTGGCAAGGAATGGGTAGTGTGTGCCGCTCCTGATCGTGATCGCTTGCGGCGGTCCCTATGGTTTGGCTCAATGATCAGTTGGCTTTTTTTATGTCAATGGAAATATTTCTCAGTATCAAGGCTGCATGCTCCGGTTTTCAGCTTAGTTTAGCCAAGACCAGGGGTGGTTGGGTGGTGGAGAGGATATGCCTGTATCTCGCCATTCGGGCTGGTTGCCTTGAGTGCTCCTCGGATTTTTCAGTTGAGGTTCCGCTCTGGTTCAAGGACACTGGGGATCAAAAATGCAGTCATCAGGAATCAGACAATGGGTACGATGGAAGAAAGCGTCAGAGTTTTACGGGATCACTATCCGCCGCTAACGGGCATTCCAGAAGCACAATTAATGCGACTGATCCGGACCTATGAACTGGACCCTGGCGACAGCGTCACCTTCTGCAGCGAGAAAGAGGAGTGCGTGTTCGTACTGTCAGGCGAAGTGCAACAGAACAATGACGGTGAGCAAAACTTGCTTAACCCGCACAATACTCTAACCCGGCCAGTCTGCCTCACCGGCAGAAACGTCACTTTCTCGGCTCAACAATCAGCCGTGCTTGGTCGTATCAACCCTGCCCGGCTCGACTTTCTGCTGAGCTGGGAAAGCCTGCGTGCAGATACCGGAATCGACGAGCCGTTCCAACGCTGGTTAAGTGGGTTAAACAACCCACTGATTTTCAGCCAACTGCCTCTCGAGAATGCCCACGAGGTCTTCCGTCGCCTGCAACCCTATACCGCAAAGCAGGGCGAAGTGATTTTCGATATGAGAGAGGACGCAAACCGCTTCTACTTTATCGAGAGTGGTCGAGCCGAGCTGTGGCGACCGGGACTCTATGATGACGAACTGACATTAACCAAGGTGCTGACAGCCGGAGATTACTTTGGCGAGGAGGCCCTGGTTACCGGTGAGCAACGTAATGCCAGAATCAGGATGGTCGAAGAGTCCAGCCTGATGATCCTGGAAAAGAAAGACTTTGATGAATTGATCAACGCACCCATGATCGAACGGGTTTCTTCCAGGGTCGCTAACGCAATGCTTGAAGAGGGAGCACAGCTGCTGGACGTGCGCTATGAGGATGAGTATGAAATGGAATATATCCCCGGCTGCATATTGGTGCCCCTGCTGGAACTCCGCGAACGGGTCAGCGAGCTTGAAAGCGGTTCAGATTATGTTGTCTACTGCCATTCCGGAAGACGCAGCGATGTTGCTGCCATGATTTTGCGCCAGCACAAGTTGCGTGCCGTCAGCCTCACCGGAGGCATTCGCGACTGGCCTTACGAGATTGAACACCCTGAATAAGCGTATTACCAGGCTAGCGCTAACTTTGGTTTGACCTGAATCGGCCCGCTACGCCTCACTGATACAGGAAATCTGAACACCCAAGTCGCAGTTTCCGGTTTGTACCATGATCAATCCGTCAGGGCGAACCTCAAAAGCAGACCCTTTGTATGTCTCCCCATTGTCCAAATTAACGATGACGGGAATTGGTTCCTTCAGTGTATGTGAGCCATCCTTAACTTTAGCGGCGACCAGTTCGGCTTTTAATTTTTCAGTATTTGTTTTGGGCATATTCATCTACCTCGTAATATTTGCCTTTAAGCCTACAGCATTTGCAGTCGTTCTACTTTGTTTAAATTTAAAGACAAGGAGTTAGGAACGTCGCACCTGGCCGAGAGCAGCCGCTTGCGACATTGAGCCCCGCACTCTTCCTGTAACATTTTCCTGCATCGGGGTGGAGCTTCAATTCCTGCCATTGCGCAAAACGGCAAGCTGTCCAGGGAACCCTTCTCCGGCAAGGTCAATTTACGGCCGGAAAGCGCTTCTGAATGAGTGAATATATTGGCCAATAATGAAAAATCGCGATTTTTTCCTATACTTAAAAAACGGTAGCCTCTGTAATCAGGATCTACAGACGCGCCCTTACTATTGCCAGGACAGGCATAGCCCAATGCTTATAGTGGCGGGAATGGAACATGGTCAATGTAACTGGAAAAAGAGCAAAAACAAATTTCGTGCGTCGCTAAAATTTTGTACAACTGCCGAGGAAAATTCAAAGAATAATACAAACTTTTTTATGCTTTAAGAGTATTAACTCCAAGGAATAAAAAAATGCCGAACCAGAAAATTGCCAGTAGTGAGCGCTTGGTGTCCTTTGTCAATGAACTGAAGGAACGGAAAGTTCTGCGTGTTGCAGTAGCTTACCTGGTAGTTACCTGGATAATAATCCAGGTGGGTGAGGCGACCTTTGATGCCTTGAATTTGCCCTCATGGTCGACCAGTCTTCTGGTCGTTTTTATAATGCTGGGATTTC
>CALJWY010000350.1 GCA_937974465.1 uncultured Lysobacterales bacterium
ATACCGGTCGCGGGTTGGTAACCGAACTTGGTTTTGGTTTGCGCTTGCTGGGTCTTGCCCTGCCTATCGGCCTGGTTTTATTTTTGCTGTTTCCACGCTGGGGAAGTCCGTTATGGGGGGTACCGGAAGATGCCCTGGACGCCCGCTCAGGACTGTCCGACTCGATGAGTCCGGGCAGCATTCAAAGCCTGTTCATGGATGACTCCCCCGCCTTCAGGGCTACTTTTGAGGGCACCCTGCCGAGCCAGTCGGAGTTGTACTGGCGCGGGCCGGTTTTCTGGGACTTCGATGGCACAAGCTGGCAAACAACATACCTCAGCCGTAACTTGAATGCAGACAGCAAACCTGACCCGGAACAGGCACCGCTGCGCTACGAGGTGCAGATGGAACCGACAGAGCAGCGTTGGTTGTTTGCACTGGACTACCCTGCCCTGGTACCCAGGCACACACGATTGACGGTGGACTACCAGTTGATCACACGGCGCTCGGTTACGCAGCTGCGTGAATACACAATGGCATCCAACCCCGACTTTCTGGATAGTCCGAACCTGAGACACACCATGCGCCGGGCCGCGCTGGAACTACCACAGGGCTTCAATCCGCGAACGGCGGAAATGATGGCCAGCTGGCGACAACAGGCGAGCAGTGATGCTGACATCATCCAAAGAGCACTGGCCTATTTCAACCAGCAGGAATTTCATTACACGCTGAACCCGCCGCTGCTGAGCCAGAATACGGTCGATGAGTTCCTGTTCGATACCCAAGAGGGCTTCTGCGAACATTATGCCTCCGCGTTCACGGTGATGATGCGCATGGCCGGCATCCCGGCGCGCGTGGTGACCGGATACCAGGGCGGTTGGTTCAACAACATTGGCGCCTCTGTGCTGGTCAGACAGTCGGATGCCCATGCCTGGTCTGAAGTATGGGTCAGGGGATCAGGCTGGACCCGTATCGACCCAACCGCGGCAGTCGCGCCACAGCGGGTGGAGCAAAGCGCAATGGACAGCCTTGATGGTCGCCGCCACATGCTGGACTTTGCATGGCTCAGAAATGTCAGGAATACCTTCGACCTGTTTCAACGGGGCTGGAACAACTGGGTGGTTGCCTTTAGCTCAGATAAACAATCGCGTCTGTTTTCCAGGTTTGGCTGGGATTTTTTGGACTCCAGCCGGCTGGTGATTATATTGATCGTTGCCATATTGGTCATGAGCACGGCCGTTTTCCTGCTGCTGCCCCTGGTGTTAAAGTTCAGATCAGCGCGCCAGAAAGACCCACTGTTGCGCCTGTGGCATAAATTCACACGCAAACTGGCCAAGGCAGGGCTCACCGTGACGCCATCCATGGGTCCAAGGGAACTCGCGACGAGCACGGGGAGTCAACTAGTTGAGAGTCAATTATCTTCTGCTCAGGAAAGTATCGACAGGATTACTGAGCTTTACCTGCTTTGCCGCTATTCGCAGCAAGCGGGCAAGCAGGAGGAGTTAACCGAACTGGTCAACAGTTTTCGGATTCGGCCTGTTTCGCGTTGACGGGCAACCCGCAACGTGGCCCGGCGATGATGGATAAGAAGGATTTGCTGGGCGGTTCTACTGGCTCAAAAAGTGGTACCCTGAGACCAGTGATGGAGCATTTTTATGAACAGACTAATGCACACAGGCAGCATGCTTATATTGATGGCTTTGGTATTGACTGCCTGCACCAACATACCCATACAGCTGGATGGTGATTACACCAGCCTGGTCCCTGAAAACGCATCCGAAAAGGATCTTGATACCCGGGTTCGCTGGGGCGGCATGATACTCGAGACCCGTCCGGAGGCCGATTTCACCTGTTTTGAAATCCTCTCCAAGGAACTCGGAACATCCATGCGTCCAGTGGTTTCAGACCAGGAAGGCGGACGATTCATCGCCTGTAAGCCCGGTTTCTACGACCCCGAGGTTTTTAAAAAGGGCCGCGAGGTTACGCTCACCGGCGCCATCGTACACATGGATATGCGCAAAGTCGGCGAATACAATTACCAGTTTCCGGTCGTGGATATCGACTTCATGAGCCTGTGGCCCAAGCGCAGTCAGCGCGTATACATGTACGGTCCCTATCAGCCCTGGTATTGGCATTATCCGCCACACAGGTATTATTACCGGTACCCGTATTTTTAAAGAGCCTCGTATCTATTCATGCACTCATTCCTTGTATTCAGAGTAAATCCGAGACTGCCTGGGTGACGGAATTTGCGGGCTTCCCGGAAGACTTCTTCAGCTTCTTCACAGAGCTGAAGAAAAACAATAACCGAGAATGGTTTGCGGCCAACAAGGCCCGTTATCACGAATCCGTTGTGCAGCCAATGTGTGGCTACATCGCCGCCGTCGCGCCCCGGCTAAAAAACATTGCCCCATGCTACCGGGCCGACCCCAGGCCGCATGGCGGCTCCATGTTCCGGATTTACAGGGACATACGCTTTGCAAAGGACAAGACACCCTATAAAACCCATGCTGCCTGCCATTTCCGCCACCAGGCCGGCCGCGACGCCCACGCACCCGGTTTCTACCTGCATATTGAAACCGACCGGGTCTCAATGGGTGGGGGTATATGGCGACCACCGGCGAAACACCTGGGGCTTATACGGGAGTTTATTGCCGACAACCCTGCGGCCTGGGAAAAACTGCGCAGGTCAACAGCCATAAAGCAAATGGGTGGCATCAAGGGTGATTCGCTGAAACGCCCGCCACGTGGCTATGATGCCGACTCCAGACACCTCGAAGATCTGAAACGCAAGAGTTTCTTCCTGATGGCCGAGGCCGGGCCCGAACTGGTGCGTAGCGCAGCGCTGGTCAGCGAATCCGCCAGGGTCTTTCGTACAGTGGCCCGACTCAATCACTTCATAACCGATGCGCTTGACCTGCCGTTTTAATTTCAGGATAGAGCTTTGTGAAGCGTGACGGGTTTAACCTGTTTCTTGCATAATTTTTTATACTTGTACGAGAGCAAAATACTGTATATATTTACAGTACAGTAAAAATGGCTTTTAGCAATGACCGAAAAACCGTTAACCAAACGTCAGAACGAAATTCTTAGGTTTATTTCATATCATATTGAATCTATTGGATATCCTCCTACAAGAAAC
>CALJWY010000351.1 GCA_937974465.1 uncultured Lysobacterales bacterium
CCAGGTGCCGCCAGCACACAAATTCGCTGCCCGGTCACATCGAGTCGGTCGACCAGTTGGCAGATGCTGTGGATGGCGGCAGCGTTGTGGCCATAATCAAGAATCACCCGGAACGGATGCTCATCGAATACGTTCATGCGGCCCGGCGCCTGGAAAATGGTTGAGTCGAATGAACGCAGGCCATGGCGGATATCATCCAGGGACTTATCCATCGAGTATGCCAATGCTGCCGCAAACATTGCATTCTGGACGTTGTGGGTGGCCTTGCCATCCATGGTTGCCGGTATCTGGTGAGTCCAGACAAGCTGGTAGTGCATACCGTTGTCATATAGCGTGATCATGTCGCCATTCATGCCCTGTTCCAGGACCATCGCCCGGCCACCGGCACGGATGTGTTCTTTAACCAGCGCGTGTGCCGGATTCATGGTGACATAGCAGACGTGCTTGGCCTCGGTATAATCGGCCATCTTCAGACACAGGTCATCATCGGCATTGAGAACTGCAGTATCCCGGGCCACTTCGATGACGATCCGTTTCAACTCCGCGAGCTGCTCGAGTGTGTCGATGCCTTTCAGGCCCAGGTGATCGGCTGCGACATTCAGACAGGCCGAGACGTCACAGCGACGATAACCCAATCCGGCGCGCAACAATCCGCCGCGCGCTGTTTCCAGCACAGCCACATCGACACTTGGATCACGCAGCACGATATGCGCGGAGGTTGGGCCGGTCATATCGCCCTTAACGGTCAGTCGTCCATCGATATAAACACCATCGGTGGATGTCATGCCAACGGTGTGCCCTGCCGTTTTGAGAATATGGGATAACATACGGGACGTCGTGGTCTTGCCATTCGTACCGGTAATACTGGCAACCGGTATACGGGTTGGTGTTCCCGGCGGGAACAACATATCCATGACCTTGCCAGCCACATCCCGTGGTTGACCCTCGGATGGTGCAACATGCATCCTGAACCCGGGCGCTGCGTTGACCTCGACAATGGCACCACCGACCTCCTTGTAGGACTCGGTGATATCCGAGGTCAGGAAATCCACACCACCGACATCCAGGCCAACTGCGCGAATCGCGCGTACTGCCATTTCACGATTGTCGGGATGCACTACGTCGGTCAGGTCTATTGCGGTACCGCCGGTAGACAGGTTGGCAGTATTACGCAGGTAGAAAATTTCGCCCTCGGGTAAAACCGTATCGGCATCAAACCCGGCCAATTTCAATAACTCCATTGCCGGACGATCGAGCTCCAGCCTGGTCAGTACCTTCTCATGGCCAATACCGCGTCTTGGGTCCTCATTGACCATATCCACCAACTCTGTGACCGTGCTCTTGCCATCGCCAACGACATGCCCGGGGACACGCTTGGCGACCGCGACCAGTTCATTGTTGACCACCAGCATGCGATGATCAAAACCCTCTACATAGCTTTCAACCAAAACTGCGCGACTGCTGCCATGTTCGCGGGCAAAGGCGAAGGCACTGGCAACCTGCTCATCAGAGGTCAGGTTGATGGAGACTCCACGACCATGGTTGGCATTGAGTGGTTTGACGACCACCGGGTGGCCGATGCTGCGGGCAGCGCGGATAGCGGCACGTTCGTTGTAAATCATTTTTTGCGAAGGAACCGGCAAACCAAGATCATGCAGCAGGTTGTGGGTATCTTCTTTATCACAGGAGATCTCCACAGCAATGTGTGGGGTCTTACTCGTGATGGTAGCCTGGATGCGTTGTTGGTAGGCGCCATGGCCAAATTGCACAAGGGAATACTTGTTCAGCCTCTGGTACGGAATCTCTCGCTCTTCGGCGGCATTCACCAGCGATGCGGTACTCGGGCCCAGTTCCTTGCGTTGTGCGAACAGTATGAAATCCTCACGTTCCTGCACAAAATTGAAATCTGTTTCGATTTCATCTGCAAATTCCTGCTTCAGGTCATCCGGTAACAGGGTGAGCAATAACTGGCGCGCAATACGTGCCGCTTCCAGTCCGACATCGCGCTGCTTGTACTGGAAGACCATGTTGTAGACACCGGTTTCATCCGCACTCCGCGTGCGTCCGAAAGAAACATCTGAGCCCGCCTCGTTCTGTAACTCCAGCGCGGCATGCTCCCAGATATGTGCCATCCAGGTGCCCTCATCTTCCCGCAAACGCCGGATAAAACCACCCGCCTCACCATAGGAGCAGCCGTGGTTGTGCAAACCGGGCAAGGCTTCAACCAGGGCATTGATAAAAGCTTCACCCAAACGGGCCGAAGGCCAGTCTTCCAGCGCACCAATGTCAACCTGGTGACGTATGACTGGAAAATGTGCATACAGGCTTGGACCAACATAGACGTTTGTAGAGAGAATTTTCATTGTAAAACCTTAATTATTTGTCATTGAGTATTACGTGCCTGAAACCGTTCAGGTTCCACGCTCCAGCTTTGCCTCACGTGTCTCGAGGTTAAAGAGAGAACCATGCGCCAGCACATGCAGTTTTAATCCTATCAACGAAATCGCTTCCGCTTTGCGAACATAGCTCATGGAAGAGTGCCTCAGATCTGCCGGATCGATCACCGTTATAGTCCCATGTCCAACCACTTCCAGGACTCCGTTAGGATCGATAAAAGCGGCCGTGTTTTCGTCAATACCCAGGCCGCAGGCAAACGGGTTGAATGACAAAGCCGCCAGCAAGCGCCCGAGTCGGCCACGCTTGTTGAAGTGCTGATCAATGATGGCCCGGTTTGTCAGGCCAAGTCCAGGTGCCAGTACCACACCACTTTCCCGTGGCGACGGCCCACCGCGGCCACCGGCTATCATGTGTTCGGAAACAATGGCGGCGCCTGCAGATGTTCCGGCCATATGCACACCTTCCGCGTTAAGCCTGCGTATCGCGCGGGCCACCGGGGTTCCGCCCAGGATGGTGCTCAGGCGCAACTGGTTTCCGCCGGTGATAAATATGCCACTTGCCCTTTCCAGGGCTGCAAGAATCTCCTGCTGGTAACAATCGTCGCGGTTTTCAATCGGTATGCAGACCGCCTTGGCGCCCATACTCTCAAACAGTTCCTGGTAAAGCGGGCCGGTTTCATCCAGCAGTGACGCTGTAGGGATGACGAGAATGCGGGCATCTTCGCCACCGCACAGCTCTACAAAACGCTCCAGGATTACCGGGTCCTTCCGCTTCGCTTCCGCCCCTCCGATGGGGATCACATATCCACGGTTTTCACCTTCAACGGGGGCTGCAGGACTCATTGATTGTCTACCTTCAAAATTGGGGCGAATATTGTAGTTGCTTATGTGGTGCATTGAAATGCACGGAGAGATTTTATTTGCCGAAAAGATGCTGAAAACATTGCCAAAACAGCGGCGTGATCAGGACCGTTTTTACGTATAATAGCTGGTTAGCAGAAGAGGATTCATCATGAGCCTGCAAAGGGTCCAGCCAGGACAAAACTTTCCCGACGATATCAACGTGATCGTCGAAGTACCGATGAACAGCCCCGCCATCAAGTACGAGGTGGACAAGGATTCAGGCGCGATTTTTGTCGACCGGATGCTGAAAACCGCGATGTATTACCCCTGTAACTATGGTTATGTGCCACATACATTATGTGGCGATGGTGACCCCGTTGATGTCTTGGTCGTGCTGCCTCTGCCCATGTTGCCGGGCACGGTTGTGCGCTGTCGCCCTGTTGGTGTTCTGCTCATGAAAGACGAAGAGGGAGAAGACTCCAAGGTCATTGCGGTTCCCATACCTGAGGTCACCGGCATCTACAGGGATATCGTCACGGTGGAAGATCTCGACGACACACTGCTGGACCAGATTGTGCATTTTTTCGAGCACTACAAAGACCTCGAAAAGAACAAGTGGGTCAGGACCGGCGGTTGGCAAGGAGTCGAGGCTGCCCGCCAGGAGTTGCTGGATGCCATTGAGCGCTACCAGGCGGCCCCTGAAAAACCAAACTTCTGAGCAGCCTTACTAAGCGTCCCTCCAGAATTGCTGAGCTGCGTGCCAGATTCGCCATTGGGCCGGGTCTGCCAACAAGTGGCGGCTCAGGAATTCTGCATAGTTCTGCAGGAATGCCTGTGCTTCACTGGAACTGAAAGGCCCTTCCAGTTCCAATTTTTTTCTGACGGTATCACCAACCTGCAGGCTGAGGGCATAAAAAACATACTCTTTTTCCTTGTCTGCAAGAATGTCGGGGAAGCCTGCATTGAATATCGCGTTCTTACCGATTACGGCTGTACTTAACGTCGGCCGTCCCTGCATGGGCGGCGCATCCATCACCACGATGACGCTGCCCGGTTGATCCAGCATTCCCCGTAACACCTTGCCCGCGCCCCCAACCGGTATTGCCCGGTCACCCATGGTCTTAACCATGTACCTGGCCGCCAATGTGCTAAACAGGTAATAGAATGGCCGGATGCGCAGGACATGTCTTTCCGGTGGCCGAAATGGCAGGGCCGGGTCGAGGCCGGCCGATTGCAATATTTTCAATATTGAAATCGATGGCCCCCAGTGCATTCCGATAATGACGCGGTCCCTGGCAACTTCCAGGTCCGTTTCGATTTCCACATCTTCCAGCACGGCGCCGGTGCGCCCGAAGGACATCAGGTACAGGTCACGGACGTCGAGTAACTCGATCTGCTTCCACCTTCTCTTGAAGCGCGCCTCGTCCTCAATCTCCACATAGGGCTTAACACCCTGGAACGCCGCTTCGGCCGCCTCGGCCATAAACCATTTCCAGCACGAGGCCCTGTATAAAATTGAGCGCGAAAAAGATACCGGCAACAACACGGCCAACCCGGGAATCAACAGGTAAGTAAACAGATCTGAAAATTGCTGGGAGAGCTTCGACATCGGCTTCAGATTGCTTCCCGGTTGGAAGACGCGGGTGACAGTTTCCGGCCACTGATGCATACCCAGCCATCATCCTTTGTAACCAACAGCGGGTCGGTATACGGCTGGTAGGCAGCAATCACTTCATCGGCTTGTTCTTCGAGGACACCTGAGAGCACAAGTGAGCCGCCGGGCCGCAGTGCCTTCAGTAAGTCGGCGGACAAATCAATCAATGGGCCGGCCAGGATATTGGCCAACATGATATCCGCCTGCGCGGGTCTGAATTGATCCGGCAATACAGCATTGATTTTATCCGTCACGTGATTCCGATCGGCATTATCCCTGGTCGCAAGCAATGCCTGTGGATCGTTATCTACAGCGTTTACCCGGGTAGCCCCCTTAATGGCTGCGGCGATACCCAGGACCCCGGAGCCACAACCAAAATCGACCACCGACCTGTCCTTGAAATCATGCCCGTCTA
>CALJWY010000352.1 GCA_937974465.1 uncultured Lysobacterales bacterium
AACGTAAAATTCACCCGCATTCCAGTCGTTTTTGGAAACCGCAGCTGGGAAATGATGGCCCGTGGTTATATTGCGGCCGAGATGATGGGTATTGTTGAAAAGAGTCACGTTGCCATGATGGATGCGATCTGGAAACAGCGGCAACAGTTCCGCAGCCTTGATCAGTTGGCTGACTTTTATACCGGTTTTGGCGTGGAGAAGGACGCTTTTTTGGCGCACTACCAGTCATTTGCCGCGGATAGTCAACTACGCAAAAGCCAGCGTGATGTTATCCAGTTTGGCATTCAGGGAACACCCAGCATGGTGGTCAATCGCAAGTATCGCGTAGTTAGCAATAAAGATGTGGGCAGCTTTGAAGCTATGCTGGATGTGGTCAACTTCCTGGTAGAAAAAGAAACCAAATCCCTCTAAAGCACCCTTTTGGGCCGGTGGATACTTTTCCACCGGACCGGCGAGGTCATACCCGCGCAGGCGGCAATCCCCTTAAAACAAATTGTTACTAAACTGAAAAAGGTTCCCGTTTTCGCGCGCAGGACGGTGGACTGCAGTTGATTTTCTTTGTTGAGTGAGGCGTCAATGGTTGACTCACCCGCCCATTGGAGTATTCTGTTGTTTCCTTACCACACCATGTAAAAACCTATGTCACAAGCCCAAATTCTGGTCGTTGATGACGAGCCTGATATCCGGCAACTCGTACAGGAAATCCTTGAGGATGAAGGTTATTCAGTGCATGTTGCAAAGGATGGGGAAAGCGCGCGTCTTGCCTATGCGCAGCTGAAACCTGACCTTGTTTTACTCGATATCTGGATGCCCGATATTGACGGTATCTCATTACTCAAGGAATGGTCGATATCCGGAGCGCTCGATTCACAGGTGGTGATCATGTCTGGCCACGGCACACTCGAGACCGCTGTTGAGGCCACCCGCCTGGGAGCTTTTGATTTTGTCCAAAAGCCATTATCGCTGGCCAAGTTACTGGCCACGGTGCGTAAAGCACTGGATGCCAGGCCACAAACAAAACACCCGGAACAGGCCACTCAGCAAACCCGTGACCTTGAGCCACTGGGTTTCAGCCCGGTCATGCAGTTGTTGCGCAATAATGCCAAGCAGGCTGCAGGTAACACCTCACCCGTGATGATTACCGGGGAAAGCGGCACCGGCCGCACAACCCTGGCCAGGTATATCCACGAGCTTTCAGGCTCTTCCGGAGAACTGGTGATACTCGACCACAGCCGGGCCGGTGGTGAGAATGCATACAGTTACCTGTTTGGCAGCATCATCAATGGCGAGACACACAAGGGTCTGCTGGATCAGGCCAGCGGTGGCGTTCTATTCATTCCAAAGCTGCACAAGCTGCCACTTGGAACACTGGAGTTGCTTGACAACGTGCTTGAATCAAATGGTTATACGCCGCAGGGTGGCACGGGTCTCAAGACTCTGACCTGCCGTATCATATGCAGTGCTGATGACTTCCTTGAACAAATGGTGCAGGACGGGCAACTGCCCGGTCCATTGTATTTCCGCCTCAATGTACTGACCTTGAAAGTACCTCCATTGCGTGACCGTCCGGAGGATATCCCCGAGCTGATTCGATACTTTTCAGAGTGGTTCCCCAGCCATGAGAATTTGCCCTACCGTTCGTTTTCAGTTTCAGTCCAGAATCGCTTACGCAACCATAGCTGGCCAGGCAATGTGCGTGAATTACGCAACCTCATAGAACGCTTGCTGGTGCTCGGTGGTGAAACCGAGGTTTCAACCCAGGAGATTGATGATGCGCTCGCACAAAGCAGAGCGAGCATTGAAACAGGGGATTCGGGCAATGAAGGCCTCTATGACCTGCCTCTGCGCGAGGCCAGGGAGCAATTTGAACGCGACTACCTGATCTACCAGTTGAAAAAAGCCGGCGGCAGCGTTGGAAAGCTGTCTGATTCCGTGGGGATGGAGAGAACACATCTCTACCGCAAACTCCGATCATTGGGTATTGACCCCAAAACAGTGGGCAGCTTATGAAAATTGTCATTCTTGGGGCCGGACAGGTTGGCTCAACGGTCGCCAGCGCACTGGTCCACGAAGACAATGACATTACAATCGTCGATATTGACGAGCGACGTCTGAAAGAGTTACAGGATCAGATGGACGTTCGCGGAGTCCTTGGCCATGCGTCACATCCCAAGGTCATGGAACGTGCCGGAATCGAAGACGCCGACCTGGTCATTGCCCTGACCAGTTCCGACGAAGTCAACATGGTCGCCTGTCAGATTGCCTATACCTTGTACCGGGTGCCAACACGCGTCGCACGTGTCCGTTCAGCCGACTACACCATGCGGCCCGAACTGTTTAGCCGCAAACATATTCCGATTGACGTGCTGATTAGCCCTGAGCTGTTGCTAACCCAATACATCGTGCGTCTGATCGAATATCCGGGTGCGTTGCAGGTTTTGGATTTTGCCGAAGGCAGGGCTCAATTGGTCGCAACCGAAGCTGAGGCCGGCGGTTTGCTGGTGGGGCAGAAGTTATACACACTAAGACATCACATGCCGGCCAAATCAGATGCCCGCGTGGCTGCGATTTACCGGGATGGCCAGTTAATTCAGCCGGATGGCGATACGGTTATCAAAGAAAGCGACATGGTTTTCTTCCTGGCAGCGAAACGCCATATTCCCGCCGTTATGAAAGAGCTCAGACCGCTGGACAGCCCCGCTCGGCGCATCATTCTTGCGGGAGGCGGCAATATTGGCAAGAATCTTGCCAAGCGTCTGGAGCGGGATCATCATGTGAAAATCATCGAACGCGACCCCGCTCGCGCCGAGAATATCGCCGAAGAGCTAACCAAGACCATTGTCCTGGTCGGGGACTGCGCCGATGCCACCCTGCTAAGGGAAGAGGCCGTGGAAACCACGGATGTTTACTGTGTTCTCACCAATGATGATGAAGCCAATATCCTGTCCGCATTGCAGGCCAAACGCATGGGGGCGAAAAAAGTCATCGCAATTATTAACCGGGCATCTTATGTAGACCTGATGGAAGCCGGTGCCATAGATATCGCCGTTTCGCCACAACAAATCACCATTGGATCGCTGCTTACCCATATTCGCAGGGGGAACATGGTGCGGGTCCATTCGCTGCGGCGCGGCTTGGCCGAAGCCATCGAGGCTATTGCGCTAGGCGACCGTAGAAATTCTAAAGTGGTCGGCCGTTCGCTGGAAGAGCTGAATTTGCCTGAAGGCACCAACATCAGTGCCATCGTGCGGGGTGAGGATGTCATCATCGCGCACCATGACACGGTCATCGAGGAATATGATCACGTTCTGCTTTTTGTCCACGATAAAAAACATATTCCGGCCATAGAACGGCTCTTTCAGGTCAGTCCGACGTTCATATGATGCATCGAAGGACCGCAACCGTTCAGCGAATACTGGGCCTCCTCATCGCCGGCGCCAGCCTGATGATGGTGCCCCCTTTATTCGTTTCATTGTGGTACGAAGATGGCACAGCCAGCATTTTCCTGTTGAGTGCTGTGGCGCTGCTTCTGACCGGATCGGTAATATTCCTGCCGGTCCGCAAAGTGCAGGAAGAGCTGCGCTTACGTGATGGCTTTCTGATTGTTGCCGTGTGCTGGATCTCACTCGCACTGGTAGGCGCACTGCCATTTTTGTTACTCGAGCAACCCGATATTTCTTACGTGGATGCCCTGTTCGAATCCATGTCCGGTCTGACCACGACCGGTGCCACCATCCTGACCAACATCGATGACCTGCCGCGGGGTATTTTGTATTATCGTCAGCAACTGCAGTGGCTGGGCGGCTTGGGTATTGTCGTGCTGGCAGTTGCAATCCTGCCCATGCTGCGCATTGGTGGTATGCAACTTTACAGGGCAGAAACCCCGGGGCCTCTAAAGGATAGCAAACTGACACCCCGAATTACGGAAACTGCCAAGGCACTCTGGCTGATCTATCTTGGCATTACTGTCACCTGCGCGCTGGCCTACTGGCTGGGTGGCATGACCTTGTTTGATGCGGTTGGCCATGCATTCAGCACCGTCGCGATCGGTGGCATGTCAACACATGATGCCGGCTTTGCATGGTTTGATAGTCCGACGCTGGAAATGATTGCGATATTTTTCATGGTGGTCGCCGGAGTTAATTTCGCCATCCACTTCACGTCCTGGAAACGCGCCAGCGCACAGCCCTATTTTCATGACCCGGAGCTCAAGCTCTATGCCGGTTTATTGTTGGGTTTTGCGATTTTGATCACCATCGCCCTGTACCTGAACGGCAGCTATGGATCAATCGCGGAATCTGCCAGGTATGCCAGCTTCCAGGTCGTCTCGGTTATGACAACCACAGGCTACAGTACAGCCGATTTTTCCCTGTGGCCGGGCTTTATTCCGATCATGTTGATCTGTATTGCCTTTATCGGTGGTTGTGCTGGTAGCACCTGCGGTGGCATGAAGGTAATCCGTGTCATGTTGTTGTACCGACAGGCCATTCGTGAGATCCAGCGGCTGATTCACCCGCATGCTGTCTTTCCGGTCAAGATCGGTGGCAGGAAAACGCCTCCCTCCGTCATGGATGCTGTTTGGGGGTTTTTCTTTTTATATGTGTCCAGCTTCGTGATGATCACCATTGCCCTCAACGGCGTGGGCGTAGACCCGGTAACCGCATATGCAGCAGCCGCTGCCTGTATCACCAACCTCGGGCCCGGTCTTGGCGATGTCAGCTCCAACTACGCCAGCCTGAACTCCACTGCAAAGCTGATCCTGAGCTTTGCAATGTTGATGGGTCGTCTTGAAATCTTTACCTTACTGGTGCTGTTCACACCCGCTTTCTGGCGTAACTGAGGTATCGCCTGATAGACCGTCTTACGATAAACATGGCGGGCTAAATGGTATATTCAGACACCTTCACCGGTTCAGTATCAACAGGGCCTGGCCATCTTTATTGGCAGCTTCTGAGGGCGGGCCAGGCAAGGTCACAGACCGGTATAAATTGAATTTAAATCAGGCAGACTCTTTGAAAATACCCTGGTTTGAGTGAAACCCCGAAGCCAGTTGTAGTTCACGCATCATGGAATGTTTTTTACGGTGATGTCCCTGCATGCGCTGCAGAATGTCATCCAGCATTTCCACCGCCTCGACCAGGAACGGTCCTTTATTCAGCATCACGGCCTCGGCCGCCTGGGACGCAGCGGCATCCGTAACTTCGGCGCGTGTAACATGGCCGCCCTTCGTCAACCGCTCCAACACCTGGGTAGCCCAGACCACGGGAACATGGGCGGATTCACAAACCCACAAAATCTCCTCCTGGACCTCGGACAAGCGCTCAAAGCCACACTCCACGGCGAGATCTCCACGCGCGATCATGATGCCACAGGCATGAAATTTCAGCGCCTCCAATAAAATCGTCGGCAGATTTGAGAAACCCGTCTTGGTTTCGATCTTGAGGATAACCCCGATATCCTCACGGCCGAGCCTTGCAAGACTGCGACCCAGCCGACGCACATCATCCCGGCTGTTGGTAAATGACAGGCCAATAATGTCAGCGTGTTGAACAGCGAATTCGAGATCCCTCTCGTCCTTTGCGCTCAGAGCCGGTAAATCAAGACTGGTCTCGGGCAGGTTTATGCCTCTTCTGCCCTCCAGTTTTTCCACTGGATTTCGTGTATGCGTAATTCGAATCTGAATTTGTGTTGCATCTCTTTTCTCAACAATTCCAGAAATCCGCCCATCATCGAAATATACAGGCTCACCCAGTCTTATGTCCCGGTAAACTTCCGGAACCGCCAGAGACACCCTGCCGGGGTTCAACAAATCGCCAGTTTCATCATGTAAAGCCGCTGTTCCGGGCTCATCCGAAAGTGACATGAACAACATGTCCCCATGGCGAATCAGGCTGATACTCTCGATCGGCTCAAGGCTGTTGATACACGTTGCACGGCGTGCTTCACCCGACTTGCTGCTCCGCGTCAATGTGATTCCATTGGCCAGGTAGGCGGTTTTTTTTGCCTCGGCCCAGCAACCGTTTGCAGCCACGTCCCTGATCTTCCAGGTTCTCTTGGAGCCACGGTTGTCTACAAACCTGATCCGGTCACCGCTCTTGATCGCCGCCAGCCAGTCAGCATCCAGAACAAGGCTGGCGTCTGCAATGGGCGATTCTGAGAAATATTCGGATGCCTTTGTCAGCCAGATGCGTGCCGGGCGCAGAACCCGGCCATCTCTAGCCCTTGCGGGTCTGACCTTCATCACCGACGGGATTG
>CALJWY010000353.1 GCA_937974465.1 uncultured Lysobacterales bacterium
ATAAAAGATATGAAGTGATTTTGCCGCTTGGCCCGTAAATAACGCAGGCCAATAAAGGCAGACAGTGGTTTATACATAGGGGAATTAGACCATATCGCCAAAGAGTCAACCAGTTGAATTTGGATTAAAGCCTGTAGGTAAAATCAGACCGCAAGACAATGGACCCGCTCAGGTGATTTTTTCCAGCAACTCCCGTAGCGCTGCCGGCAACTGCGAGCTAACCAGTTGCTGCTGTCCATCCCGGGTATAGAACTTCAGTTGATGTGCATGCAGAAACATTCGTTTTAACCCTGCTGCCTTCCAGAATTTCTGCCGCTCCGGGGCAGCATAACGACTGTCGCCCACCAGCGGCGCACCGAGATGCGCGGCATGGACACGAATCTGGTGGGTGCGTCCTGTATGTAACTGGGCCTCTGCAAAGCTACATTCGCCATAATTTTGCAAAAGGCGAAATGTCGTATGCGCCGGCTTGCCCTCGGCATCCACGCGCATAAAGCGTTGCCCTGATCGTTCAAATTTGCCGATGGGAGCATTCACCTCTTCACGGTCCTGCTTCAGCTTTCCATCCAACAGGCACAGGTAGCGTTTTTCAATCTGCTCGTTCTTGATCTGGGTATTTAATGCACGCAGGGCATCACCATCGAGGGCAAGCAGCAGGCAGCCACTGGTTTCCCGGTCCAGACGATGAACAAGATCGACGCTGGCTTTGGGCCGCATGGCGCGAATTGCATCCACTACGCCCCAGGACAGGCCGCTACCGCCATGAACCGCCATACCCGCTGGCTTGTCAATAACCATGACACCCTTGTCCTCGTAGCAAATCGACTGGTTGAGCAATTCCAGCACCGCTGGCGGCACTTCGCCCGGTTTGCTGTCACGAACTGAAGCCGGGGGAACCCGCACGATATCACCGGCCTGCAGCCGGGTTGCCGGTTTTGCGCGGCCTCCATTCACACGGACCTGGCCCTTGCGGATGACCCGGTAAATAACCGAACGAGGCACACCTTTGAGCTGCGTACTGAGGAAATTATCCAGCCGCTGACCGTCACGATCGCCCGACACCTCGACATGATTAACGGCGGATTTTACCTTATTCATTGCTAAAGGCCCCCAACTCATTGATAGAAAATGAAAAGACTGCTATATTGTCGCGACACTGGATTCGTCCTGCCGAATTGCTATCCGGAACCGCCTGATTATCTCACCTCAACCGTGCTTTAAAAGGGCCCGGCTTCCTGAGTTCAACAACAGTCTACACGTTGTTCCACTGGCAGATAAGCCGAATTCACTTGCTGCGAGACAGCAGGAAAGACTTATTTTTGATGGCAGACTGACAATCTGTCATCCGAGGACCGGGCACGTAATGACGTGAACCGGCGATGAAAACAATATTTGGTACCCCCGGCAAAAGATGTGAAACATCGCCGGGCTAGTTCGGTGGAAACATGACCAGTAATGGCATGTCGTTCCACTGCCGCCCCGTACCGGGGGGCCTGAGGAATTTACAATGAAAAGAATGCTGATTAACGCAACTCAGCCAGAAGAGTTGCGTGTCGCTATTGCTGAAGGTCAACATCTGTTTGACCTTGATATAGAAGTCCCTTCACAAGAACAAAAGAAATCAAACGTTTACAAGGGAAAGATAACCCGGGTCGAGCCTTCTCTAGAGGCCTGCTTTGTTGAATTTGGATCATCCAGGCACGGCTTTTTACCACTGAAAGAGATTTGCGAAAGCAGCTATGCCCCCGGTAAATCCAAAAAAGGCGGCAAGCTGGCAATCCGTGATGTGGTTAAGGAAGGCCAGGAAATAATTGTCCAGGTCGAAAAAGAAGAGCGCGGTAACAAGGGCGCGGCCCTGACCACCTATATCTCCCTGGCGGGCCGTTACCTGGTATTGATGCCAACCAACCCCACCGCGGGTGGTGTATCACGGCGTATTACGGGTAATGACCGTGACCATTTGCGTGAACAACTACAAAAGGTCACGAGCCCCGACAACGTCGGCATCATCGTGCGCACTGCCGGTGTCGGCCGTGATGCAGATGAACTGCAATGGGATCTCGACTACCTGCTGCAGTTGTGGACGGCCATCGAACAGGCGGCAGCCAACCGCCCTGCCCCATTCCTGGTCTACCAGGAAAGCAACCTGTTCATCAGGGCGCTGCGTGATCATTTGCGCAACGATATCGGCGAAATCCTGATCGACAACGAAACCGTCTATAACGATGCGCGGGAATTCATGCAGCAGGTTATGCCGCATAACCTCACCAAGCTAAAGCTGTACACCGACCAGGTACCATTATTTAACCGTTACCAGATCGAAACACAGATTGAATCCGCGTTTGCCCGTACCGTGCATCTGCCATCCGGTGGAGCAGTGGTCTTCGATCATACGGAAGCCCTGTTATCGATAGATATCAACTCCGCCCGCGCCACCAAGGGTTCGGATATCGAGGAAACCGCCTACAACACAAACATGGAGTCCGCCAACGAGATTGCCCGGCAGTTGCGTCTGCGTGACCTGGGTGGGCTCATCGTTATCGACTTTATCGACATGACCAGCCGCAAGCACCAGCGCGAAGTTGAAGAATGCTTACGGCGAGCGATGCAGATAGACAAAGCGCGGGTACAGATCGGTCGTATTTCACGTTTTGGGTTACTCGAGATGTCACGCCAGAGACTGCGTCCGTCACTGGGCGAATCAAGCCAGGAAACCTGTCCGCGTTGCGAAGGACATGGCACCATCCGGAGCATTGAATCCCTGGCGCTGTCTATTCTTCGTTTGGTTGAAGAAGAGGTCATGAAGGACTATACCGGCCAGATCATTGTCCAGGCCCCTACAGATGTGATCAATTTTCTACACAATGAAAAACGATCCGCGCTGGCAGAAGTCGAATCGCGACATCGTGTTCCCATTGTCATGCTTGCCAACCAGCACCTGGTAACACCACATTTCGAAATTCTGCGGGTCAAAAAATCGGATATTGAGGATTCACCCAGTTATTCCCGCATTGATCAACCCGATGCCCAGGTCGTTGCCAACGAACGCTCACAGGCCAATGCCGTTGCAGTACCCGCCCCGGCTGTGAAACGCGTGGTACCAGAGCGTCCGGCACCTGTAAGAACAGAGGAAAAAGCACCTGGACTGTTCAAGCGTATGGCAAACCTGCTTTTCTCACACCCCAACGAGGAAGAGAAAAGCAAATCTGTGCAAGGTAAAAAAACCTCGAAAACCAGCAGAGGACAGCAGAACAGACGTAAACCGGCACAGACATCAACGCAACAAAACACCCGCAGGACAGGCAAAAAGACTTCCAGCAAGGGTGCAGGCCAACAGCAACAGCGGACCAGCAAGAAACGCACGTCCAAGAAGACCCAGGCAAAGTCTGCAGGCAATCAGCAGCAGCCCCGCCAAAAGAAGGCCACTCAAAAAAGACGCCAAAGGCCTCCTGCCAAGCAAGCCAATGCTGAGGGCACCAAACCTGTAGAGGCTGAAGCACAACGCTCTTCAACTACACAAACTGAAAAGCCGGCAACGGCAACCAGCGGCACAAAGCCCGCCGAGCAGAAAGAAGGCAGTAAGCGCAGGCCCAGCCGCAGAAGGCGTTCTCCCTACAAGACTGGCGGGTCAAAACCACGCCAGGAGCACACAGAGCAAAAAGACCTGTTGGTAACAGACGCCGACCCGAAGCCATTGGTTCCGATTGCAGAAGCCCAACCGGCAAAGCCTGGAGAAACAGTTCAGCCAGCGAAAAGCACAGCAAAGGCTGCGGATACTGCACCTGCCGCAGTGAAGACGGAAGTACAGGATAGCAAGCCATCCAAACCTGAAACGCCGGAAGCAAAGCCGGTGAAGTCTGATGCAGAGAAGCCCAGGTCTTCCAAGCCCTCGGCCACAGATGTCAAGACAGAGGTAAGCGACCAGGCCAAACCAGCCGAAGCCAGTCCGGACAAAACCACGGCAAGCAAAGCTGTCGAAAAAACGGCGGAGTCCAAAACGGACATGAAGGATGAGTCCAGGACGAGCTCTGCGAAAAAGCCTTCTTCTGACAAAGCAGAGGGCGACACAGACAGTAAAAAGGCAAAGACCACCAAACGCCGTCCCCGCAAAAAGGCTGCCAGCAAGAAGACCAGTGCTACAAAAGAGTCCGGCAGTAAAACAGATACCAGCAGCACAGCTAGTGAAAGCAAGCCTGAGGCCAGCACCAAGGCAAAACAGCCCGCGCCTGTGCCACCGAAGCCGACCTCTGTTTTGGAAAAGGACTCAAAGGGCATTTATACCCTGAAGCCACCACCCTCGGAGTAATCAATACCCCTGGGTTAATGAATATGTAAAACGGCCAGTTAACCTGGCCGTTTTACTGCTGGCAGTTTGTCAGCAACTATATTTATGACCTGTCAGGCCGGTTCGACCAACCCGTAGCGCATCGCCATACGTACCAGCTCTACCTCGCTGCGCGCGCCCAGTTTGCCGAGGATTCGATATTTATATGTCGACACCGTTTTCGGACTCAGACACATACGAGATGCAATATCAGGAATTCGACGTCCGTCGGATAATTTCAGCATGACCTCCATCTCCCGTGCCGACAGGTCTTCGAATGGTGATTCACCGGCATTTCCGGACAACATCGACAGCGCCAATTGCTTGGCCGCCTCACTACCAATGTAGCGCTGCCCTGATGCGATGATCTTTACCGCCTGCATCAACTCTGACGCCTCGCAATCACGAGTCAGGTAACCACTTGCACCAACGCCCAGCAAACGCTTTGGATACGGCGGCTTGGCATGCACGGCCAGGATCAAAATTCCAGCGTTGGGGTGTATCCGTTTAAGTCTCCGCGTGAGTTCAAAACCTGTCTGGCCGGGCAAATGAACACTGAGCAGAATCACGTCAGGGCTTATGGAACGGCACCTGCGATGGGTGATCTCCCCGGAAGTTGCCTCGTACACCTGGGTAATCTCGTTGCTTTGATCAAGAATATGGCGCAGACCGGTTCGGACCAACGCCTGGTCGTCTATGATGAGTATTTGAATCATATATCCCCCCTTTTTTCTTTGGATTGATTCAGTTTGATTGTGATTTTTTTCTTCTGACCCGTTCCCCTTAAAGAAAAAACCCATGTACATTTCATCAGTGAAATGCTGCATGGGTTCTTTAACTATAGTCACGGGATTTACATACGTCGACCCGGGATAACAAGAATTTCTTAAAAGAGTAAATTTCCTACAGTGCTTTGATCTTTTACCTTACCCCCAGAACTCAAGCAGGCGATGATCAATCGATTTCAAGCCTGACCACCGTGCCATTTTTTACTGAAACGATCATGTCTCTCTTATTTCTTCGTTCATACACCCAGTTTGAGACAGCGGTCCGTTTCTGCTGACCATGCACTTTTATCCGCTCGTTGCCTCTGAGCTTCCTGACCGGTTGACCGCACTTTTTTACCAGGGCATTGCTCGATTCGCCCGTCTTTATAATTTTTCTGCCACAACGAAAACTATCTGCCGCCAGGTTGCCACCCAGAGAAATCATCAAGATCATAATTAAAACCCTTTCCATTGCTTAGACTCCTGAATATGTTTTTTCATACTAGGGTCTTAGCAAACCGCCGGATAGGGTGTATTACAGGTCGAACCTGTCGGTGTTTATCGGTATTTATAGAACCACGACCACAACCTCATGACCACTCCAACGAAGCATCCATCCGACCAGTACCCGGGTATATAATCAATCCCAACTCAACGTTTGCCAGCATAAGACCGGATAGCCGCGCCAATGAACAAAAGAGCATTTGAAGCAATTGAAATTGTCGGATGCCACACAGAGGGTGAAGTCGGTGA
>CALJWY010000354.1 GCA_937974465.1 uncultured Lysobacterales bacterium
AAGTGGTCCCTGAAAAGCAATAATTGGAGTCAATGCGGCACTTGGGGTTTCAGGTGGATATAGCGTTTGTTTTACCTACACTCAAAGTAAATGTTGGTGGTGTTTTAAGAAAGCAGGAAGAAAAAGGAGTGATCAGGCTGCCCCTATGATCTTTGTTTTTTGGAAAAATAGATTTTGTTCGCCCTATGTTCGTGTCAATTTGTTTATTATTGCCAACTGGAAGGGCGCTTGTAGTTTACTTTCATCCCGATTCTCATTGTGAATAATCTTCCTGAAGTATACTTCCCAGGCTTCATAAAGCCGTACGAATAGCCTCTTGTGAAACAGCGGCCCTGTAGCTCTATTGGTTGGATAACGACCAACACACCTGAAGGAGTTGTAATGGATCTTGTACTGAACGATTTGCTGGAGAACCCGGCCGAGTGGGTCATGGTCCTGATGACAATCGTGACCAGCGGGGTGGGATTGCTCATTGCGCATCGCGTTCGTGAGTCCACCAAAGTAACAGAAAGACTTCAGGGTGCGCAGAGCATTTACGAGCAGTGGACAAAAAAAAAGGAACTAAGCATTACCGTTCCTGCCATCACGCGATTGGATGCGGCAGTCTATACTCCGGAAGCCGCTCCCTCGCTGGAGCAACAGCAGCAGAAAATCTGGATCGTTCTGATCATCGATATCATGTTTAATTGCTACATTGCCATGAAGAGTGGAAATTATCCAAAAGAAGTCTTCGAAGAAGATATGAAGGTTCATATCGGGTCACTCGCCCGACATGATCCCGACTTGCTGGAGGAGGCAATGGTTGAGCGTGGTTATCTTGGAGAGGGCAGCCTGGGAGAATACTACGAATTGGTTAGCGGGGTGATCACAACGGCTCGAGAGGAACGGAGCAAGCAAGGAAAAATCACGAACCTATCCGCAAACTATATTTTGCTGGACGTGTTTGCTGAAGACGCTTTTCAAGGCAATCCCCTGGCCGTTTTCCCGGATGCTATCCAGATTGACCCAAGCAGATTGCAGGCAATTGCAGGCGAATTAAACCTCTCGGAGACTGTATTCCTATTTCCGACGAACGATCCGGCCATTGTCGAGGTCAGAATTTTTACACCGCGAAATGAAATTCCCTTTGCGGGCCACCCGTCAATCGGGGCTGCACATTGCGTGCTGACAAACCTCGAAAGCGCCTCTTCGGTATCCCTGCAAATGGCTGCCGGTACGGTGGTCGTAATTCAGGATCAAGACATCTATTTGATGACGCCACCGCAACTCCCAAGCCGGCTGGAACACCCGTTTTCGAATGATGATTTCGCAAAAATGCTGGGCTTGCAGGCAAACAATATCGTCAACGTTCACTCGTTTACCGCAGGCTTACCCTTCTTGCTGGTCGAACTTCCGAGTGCAGCGCTGGTGGATCAGGCTGAATTGTCGAATGCGGACTGGGCGGCAACAATTGGCGACTCTGAAGTGAAAGACATCTACCTCTTTGCGATCGATTCCAGCACGCCGGAGCCAACAGTTTATAGCCGGCTTTTTGCGCCGGCAGATAACATCGGGGAGGATCCGGCTACAGGCTCTGCCGCTGCCGCACTTTCTGGCCTTTTAAGAGAACGGGACATATCGGGCGACATTATGGTCTTTCAGGGATACAAAATGGGACGTCCAAGCCAGATATTGATCCGGATCGGCGAAAACAAAGTCCAGGTGGGAGGCAGAGTCACATGCATAGGCCAAGGCAGTATTCTAGTACCAAGAAGCGACTCGATTGCCTGACATGACGCCACAGCATGAGGTTTGTGCCACCGGACTACCAGATGTAATAACCTCTATGCCGAACCCATTGTCCAGGCGAAAGTGTCGGTTGTTATTGATTGGACAGTTTAAGTCTATGCCTGAAAATCAGACATTGCTGGTGTAGAATTTTGTTCCGCTTCTGGCCGTTAGCGGCTATAGGCAGCACCAGGCTGTGAAGTTCCGCTTCGGAGCGCATAGCGGACGGTCGCCAGGCGATATTTTCAGTGATATGAGGGGCAGCTTGCGGCCAATACCGATCATTAAGAGCTTTTAATTTTCCGAGCGCAACCAAGGATAAGTATCGACAGCCGGCGGAATGACTCCTTTTGCCTTGGCCGCTTCATCGTCCAAATACGTTACCAAGTGGGGGGGCGGTATGTGTTTGAATGCGTTCCACCATTGTCGTCCGCCCGGTGATAAAAGCAACTCCACTATTAGCCTACGCATGGCCACCAATTCGTAGTCCGGCAGCGCCCCATGTTTATGCAGTATCCAGATACCATGGAAGCCGTGTAGCCAAGAGTGCATTATTGAATGGAAAGCGCCTTGTTCGTTAGCTGATAGGTCATTAAACCGATTCAAGCCATTCCGGAATACTTCGGAAGATTCTTTCGTCTTTGTTGCCCGATCTACATTATTGAGAAACAGCTGTATAGCGGCATTTAGACTATCAAATTCTTCCTGTCTCGTACTCTTTCGAACTTGAATCGCCAAATAGATGAGCGAAAAAATAACGCCGATAGCGCCGACGACTTCAGCTATTGTACCTATCGCTTCCCAGTTCATAGAGTCATCTTAATTCTCATATATTTTGAACGAAAATTGCCAAACTGAATCAGTACTCGACCGTCCGCTTTCGGTCAAAAGCGATCTTTAGAGTCAGTATAGACCAGGCAGAACAAAATAGTCGCTAGTGGCCGTAAACCGACCACTAAATATCTAAAGATTGCACCCGGCAGAGGGTAGCTTTCAGGCGGAAAGCAGACGTTCATCAAGTATAAATTTGAGCAACTTCTATAACGGCTTGCGGTCATGAGTGGTTGCCTGAGAAATCGCATTAAGCCTAACTTTCAATCCGTTTTGAGCGCCTCACATATGACAACATTGTCATTGGCAATGCGCACTATGGGTACGATTCCCTGTTTTTCAATTGATGGAAAGTCATATTCAATGGTGCCTGAATTGCAACAATCAAACGTCAGTATTAGAGTGCCATCCGATCCGGGTGGCTCAGTTCGGTCGATTACGCTTGCAGTGTCAAAGATTCCACCGGAAGTCATAATTATATTCATGACTGCCTGGTTACTATTAGGCAACTGGAACGAATACTGCGTGATCAATGGGCAATATCTCGCGGATAATTTGCTGATAAAACCTCTGATAACTCGTAAGAACGCAGATTTTGTGTCATTCGCTGTAACCCAGGCAAATTGTTGACGTAAAGAGAGGTTCAATGCACTCGGGATTCTGGCAGAATGGCTTTATTGCTTCCTATACTCAATGACCTCGACGGTTGTTTAAGCACTTAACGGAACGTCAAAAATGCTATATCTGATAAGCGGTGCCTCGCGATCCGGAAAAACCATGATCGCTGAGAGAATACTGGAACAGAAAAACACGCCCTATATATCACTCGACTGGCTCGTAATGGGCTTTACCAATGGAATGCCGGAGTGCGGCATCCATGACCTGCTTTTCCCCGATGATATAGCGCAAAGACTGTGGGGGTTTCTCCGCGCCATGTGCGAAAGCATACTTTGGCAGGAAACCGATTGTGTCATTGAAGGCGAGGCCATTCTTCCTGAACTCGTATCAGAGCTGCTGAACAAATACCCAGATAAAATCAAAATCTGCTTTCTGGGCTATACGGACATCAGCGTGGATGAAAAGGCCGCCTCCATTCAGAAATACAGCACAGGAGCAACGGATTGGCTGAGTAAGAAGCCGGATGAATATATCCATGATCATATTAATAACATGGTCCGACATAGCCGCAGGATCAAATCAGGCTGCGAGAAATACCACCTGAGTTACTTTGATACGTCGGAAGACTTTAACGGGACCATTGATAGGACGGTCGCATATTTGCTGGGTTCATAGATCGTCGGCAGGGTTGGGCCCGCAGATACTACTCCGGGGAGAGCCGGTTACTGGCTTACAACGGCCACTCGCAGGGCTTCCAGCTTAATGTAGGTGTGCTCAAGAAAGTGCGCCAATTGGTTGGTTTCTTCCGTCAGGTAGCTGATTTCTTCCTGTCGAATATTGGGGTTTACCTTGGCCAGGGCTTGCAGGCGCTGCAATTCTGAACGCTGCATTTCTTCCATCTTCGTCTGAGCAGCTTCTACCAATGCTTTTTCCTGGTCGGCCGCAAGCTGTTCCGCAGTTTCGATCATGGGGTTGATCTGCCGTCGTGCATGGCGGATGAATTCCTGGGCCTGGTGCCTGCGGACCTTTTGGCCCAGCTTGCTAAAATGTTTTTCAGTCAGGATCGCACTCAGATCATTCTGTTTGCTGTCCACAACCACCCGGATGGTTGTCAGCGGCAGGTAGCGATGCAGTTGCAGTCCATGTGGGGCAGGGGAACTGCTGGTGAACATGGCTTCAAGAAGTATTGTGCCAGGTTTCAGCAGAGGCAGTTTAAGTGCGCAAAATGCCGTATTGCCCAGTTCACCACTCATCACCATGTCCATGGCGCCCGTGACCATGGGGTGCTCCCAGGTCAGGAACTGAAAGTCCTCACGCGCCAGGGCAATATCTCTGCGGAATGTTGCCGTAATGCCTTCCTCCGGCAAACCGGGAAAGTGGTGACCGATCATGTGCTCGCCGGGGCGAATAATAATGCTGCCGGTGGTGTGGTGTTCCTGCTCGACACCGAACAGGTCAAAAACCCGTTCCATATACGCGGGCAACGCCCGGTCATGGTCTAGGTCATGCAGATCATTCACGATTTGCTCAGCACGTTCAGGATCACAGGAGTTGAGTTCCAACAACCGGTCGCGTCCCTGGCTTAATTCAGACACCAGGGCCTGTGCCGCTTCGCGGGTCCGGCTTAGTAATGAATCGATGTCTGCCTGTTTTTCGGGGTGGGACAGGCACTGGGCCAGTTCGGTTTCAAACTGGCGAAACATCGCCTGTCCGATGGCGCAGGTATGTTCAAAGGCATTTACACCCTCGTGATACCAGCGTAGCAATACATGCTGTGACGTTCGCTCGTAATAGGGTACGTGGATTTGCACATCATGTTGTTGTCCAATGCGGTCAAGGCGGCCAATGCGTTGTTCCAGCAAGTCCGGGTTCAACGGCAGGTCAAACAGGACCAGCTGGCTGGAGAATTGAAAGTTCCGGCCTTCACTGCCGATTTCGGAACAGATCAGTACCTGGGCACCCTGATCCTTGTCAGCAAAGTAGGCGGCAGCCCGGTCCCGGGCTACCAGCGACAACCCTTCATGGAACACACTTGCATGTACACCATGCTTCAGGATCAGATGTTGTTCCAGTTCCAGGGCCGTTTCCGCCTGCGCACAAATAACAAGAATCTTCTCACGTCGATGCTGCTCCAGAAAATCGACCAGCCATGTCACGCGGATGTCGGTATGCAACCACTCGCTGCCCCACAAGCGCTCGGGCAGAAGGGAGGGCTCAACTTCATCACCGCCCGCGTCCTGGCTCTGTCCGGCGGCCACAGGCAAAGACAGCGGGTGTGGGTGGAGTTTGCGTTCCGGGAAACCCTTTACCGAAACACGTGTGTTGCGGAATAACACCCGCCCGGTTCCGTGCCGGTCAAGAAGCTCTCTTACCAGCTGATCCTGGATGGCATCGTGGTCTGACCCGGTCTCATCAAGTTCCTTGTTGAGTGCATCCAGGGTGGTTTGACCCAGAAATTCCTGCAGTTGTTGCTGGGTTTCGGCGTCTGAAATATGTTCCAGGTTATTATCTGACAGCAGTGTCTGCACCAGTTTGTTAACCGGGGCGTAGCGTGCCTCTTCCTTACGAAATTCACCGATGTCGAAGTACCGGTCGGGGTCCAGTAAACGCAGCCGGGCAAAATGTCCCTGAAGCCCCAGTTGCTCGGGTGTGGCGGTAAGCAACAACAGGCCCTTTGCAGTTTGCGCCAATGTCTTAACTGCCTGGTAGGCCGGGCTGGCATGCTGCTCGGTCCATTCCAGGTGGTGGGCTTCATCAACCACCAGCAAATCCCAGCTGGCGCTGGCGGCCTGCTCAACGCGTTCCACCTGTTCACTGAACAGGGACATGGGTGAAAGAACCAACTGGGCTCCCTCGTAGGGATTATTTGTTCCGGATTCCATCAGCGCCTCGCAGCGCTCTTCATCCATGATGGTGAACATCAAATTGAAACGTCGCAGCATCTCCACCAGCCACTGGTGCACGAGGCTGTCGGGTACTGCAATAAGAACCCGGGAGGCGCGCCCGGTGATGAGTTGCTGATGAATGATCAGGCCTGCCTCAATGGTCTTACCAAGGCCCACTTCATCGGCCAGCAGAACCCGGGGTGCGAAGCGATTAGCGGTTTCATTGGCAATGTAGAGCTGGTGGGGCAGTAGTTCTATTCGTGCGCCAAGAAGTCCGGCCACCGATGATTGTTGCAAGCGGCGGCAGTGGTTCAGGGTTTCCAGTCGTAGTTGAAAGGCGCGGTTGCCATCGACCTGGCCTGCAAATAGCCGCTCCTGGGGTTTGGAGAATTGTACAAAACTATCCAACTCCGACTCCGGCAGAACCATTACATTCCCATCTTCATCCGCACCCAGGTATATCAGGCAACCATTGTGCTCTTCGATTTCGGTAATGGTCAGTCTCTGGCCATCGACATTGCTAACCTGCTGGTCAATTTCATAGTGCACCCTGCTAAGCGGTGCATTATCAATCGCATAGGTGCGGGTTTCCTCGGCTGCCGGAAAGCTCAGTTCTACCCGGCGATTGGCAGCTGACAGAACAATTCCGAGGCCCAGTTCAGACTCCGTATTACTTACCCAGCGTTGGCCGGGATGGAAAGATGATCCATGCATAGGTGCTTTCAAACAGGTGATTGATTGTTAGGTATGAAAAAGCCGACCCTAGAGGTCATGCGGCTCTCGCGGCAGGTGTTTCCTGCCACTAAACATAGCAGAGATCAGGGTGCCCTGGCCACCGGCATCTGAGCGAATAACAGCGATAATATGGATTAACACGAGTACCCACAGAATATATGCGGTGTAGATGTGGATTGTGCCATATGGTTTCTTGAAAGTCTTAAGTCTGTCCATTTTTTCTGCATCGGTGCCGGTATTGTCGTAAGGCTTGATGTCTTTAAAAGAAACACCTTCAGCAGCCACGTATTTGGCGGCAAAACCTCCGAATGGCGGGTAATAGATATCTGTGCCGGTGCGGACCATTCCGGTAACCATCATAACGGTGAAAAGCAGAAACATGACCAGTACAGAAAGACGACCCTTGGGGTTGTGGCCAATAAATGTCCGAGGCTCGCCAGCCTTGATGGAGGCCGTATAATTTTTAACTTCCTGGCGGTAACCCTTGCCAGGTAACAGCGTGCTAAAACGGGCGCGCGGGCCACCAACAAAACCCCATATAATTCGCACGATCAGGTTAATCGCAAAAACATAGCCAATGATGGTATGTATAGTCTTCAGGCCAATGCTGGCCTCGGCGCCACTAATGCCAATCGAACCTTTGTTGAGCATGATCAGGCCAAGAATGCTTAGCATAAAAATACAAACGACATTGACCCAGTGAAAAACCCGGGTGTTGATATCCCAGGATGCGTAAACGCTGATTGTCTTGTTGGTCATTTCCTGTTGCTTTCCATTACCGCTTTCATTTCTGCCGCAAGCCTGTCCATACGACAGAACTGTAGGGCTGATTTTACTTGATTTTCATCTCAAATTGCCCCTTGATGATTAAAACATGAGATAATGATCGGCCAAATTTGATGGTGATTTACCATCAATTAATAAGCGAGTAATTTTCAATTTAAGCCGTAGCTGGAGACCTCAGCCAACATGTCGCATTGTGACATATTCAAGGATGAATCCTGTCTTGCCAGCAAGGGCTTGCAAATGCTTCCATATTTGCTGTTAACCTGCCTGTTTTACGCGGTTTCGACTAACCATAGCTACGCTCAGGAAACTCTGGCGCAACGTCCGACGATGCATGCCTTCGAATTGCAGTCAATGCCTGTCCTGGATGGTGAGGTTTTGGGTGATCCCTCATGGCAGGGCGTAAAACCCGCCTCCGATTTTTGGCAGGTTCGGCCCAATGAGGGTCAGCCGGCAACACAAAAGACAGAGGTGTATATCGGTTTTATCGGTGACTTCCTGTATATCGGCATGGTGGCGTATGACGACAACCCTGAAGGCATTATCGTCACTGATGGGCGTCGCGATTCCGGTCTGAATGATTCCGACAGTTTCCGGGTGATCATCGATGGATTGCTGGATCGTCAGAACGGGTTTGTGTTCGGGACCAACCCGGTGGGGATGGAGTATGACGCGCAGGTGGTCAAGGAAGGTGCCGGTGGCGGCTGGGACAATTCCGGGTTTAACCTGAACTGGGATGCAGGCTGGAGTGTCAAGGCGCAAATCTCGGATATCGGCTGGAGCGCCGAAATGCAGATACCCTTTAAAACCTTGCGCTACAGCAATGGCGATGCGCAGGAGTGGGGAATTAATTTCCAGCGTAATATTCGGCGCAATAACGAAATTGTCTACTGGGCGCCGCTAACAAGGCAATATAACCTCAACCGTGTTTCCGAGGCGGGCACACTGATTGGTGTCGTGCCGCCCCGGTCGCGTAATTTGAAGTTTACCCCCTATGTGTTAGGTAAAGTTCAACGGGGTGGGGAACTGGACGGTACAGAAACCGACCTGGAATTTGGTTTTGACGCCAAGTACTCGCTCACACCCAGCCTGACGCTGGATGTCACCTACAACACTGATTTCGCCCAGGTTGAAGCCGATGAGCAGCAGGTCAATCTTGATCGCTTCAACTTGTTCTTTCCGGAAAAACGACCGTTTTTCCTCGAGAATTCCGGCCAGTTTGCGGTTGGTAATGCGGGTGAGGCGCAACTGTTTTTCAGTCGCAGGATTGGTATTGGCGAAGACGGCGACGTGATCCCGATTGAGGGGGGCGTGCGTGTCTCCGGCAAGGTTGGCAGTAGCACCAACGTGGGCTTTTTGTTCATGTCATCCGAGTCGGTCGAGGATATTGCCCCTGGCAATGAATTCATGGTCGCGCGAATCAACCAGGAAATGGGTAAACGATCCTCGCTAGGCGCCATTTTTATCGAGCGCGATGGCGATGGTACTTACCTGCTGCCGGAGGCCGGTGACAACAACCGCACCTACGGCGTTGATGGCCGTCTTGGAGTTGGTGATAACACGCTGATCAGTGGGTGGGCTGCCAAAACCGATACGCCGGGATTAGAAGGTGAGGATCACGCATATTCCTTAAAGGGAAATTTTGACTCGGCAGAATGGAGTCACGGTATCGAATATAGCCAGGTTGGTGAGAACTTCAATCCGGAAGTCGGTTTTTTGTCACGTGACGGCTACCGCAAGATTGGTATATCCAGTCTTATGCGAATCAGGCCAAATGATTTATGGGGGCTACTGGAAGTACGTCCGCATTACAGTTACAGGGGGTTCTGGGACTTTGATGATTTCCAGGAAACCGGCATGCTGCACATGGATGTACATTGGGAATGGAAAAACGGTTACGAATTTCACACTGGTTATAATGTTTTTACCGATGGCCTAAAAGAACCATTCGAAATCATTGATGATGTCTGGGTTCAGCCAGGTAGCTATCATGATAGCGAAATACAGCTTTACCTGACCACCAATCAGTCGGCCGATTTATCTGCCGGGTTAAGGGCTACGGTTGGTGGGAAGTTTGGCGGTGACCGGGTTAGCCTGTCACCCCGGATCAATTACCGTTTTGGTGACAAGTTCAGTTCCAGGCTGTCTGTTAATTACAATGAATTTGATCTGCCTGTTCCAGGCGGGGATTTCTCCGTGATGCTTGCGCGTTTGCGTCTGTCTTATGCCTTTACGCCAAAAATTCTGTTACAGGCCCTGATGCAATACAATGACAGCAGCGAGGTGTTTGGCACCAACCTGCGTTTCTCCTGGTTACGCTCTGCCAATACCGGCTTGTACCTGGTGTATAACGAAGTCGACGAACACGGTGTTGACGCACCACCAAGGGGGCGTGAAATTATCCTCAAATATAGCTTCATATTCGACGTGTTGAATTGACGAGCCTGTATACCGGTTGACCGCTTTTGATCTAATAATGACGCAGTGAGAATCCGCTTAAATTAATGTAAATATAATGCATGATAATTGATCCAAATCATTTTCTCCGCTACTCAAACGTGCTATTTAGATTGAT
>CALJWY010000355.1 GCA_937974465.1 uncultured Lysobacterales bacterium
AGACCACGTGATAAAACGCCACTATTCGGAAACCGCCCAGGCCGATAAGCCCTTGCAAGCCATGCTCGCGCAAGTTGTAAGCCGTCAGGCCAGCTTGATTGCACAATGGCAGCTACTGGGTTTTATTCACGGCGTTATGAATACTGACAATATGCTTCTATCGGGTGAAACCATTGATTATGGGCCCTGTGCGTTCATGGATGAGTTTGATCCGGGCACCGTATTTAGCTCCATTGACCATGGTGGGCGTTATGCCTACCGTAACCAGCCCCAGATTGCGCACTGGAACCTGGCACGCCTGGTGCAATCCGTGCTACCGATGCTGAACGCAGATGAAGAAAAGGCACTGGCAACCGGCCAGGCCATTATTGATGCATTTCCCGACCAGCTTCAAAGCGCCTACAGAGATGGTATGTACAAAAAACTGGGCCTTGCAGGGGATGATCCCGAATATGCCGGGCTCACGCAGGATTTTTTAAACCTAATGGAAATTGAGAGAACCGATTTCACCCTGGCCTTCCGTCGCTTGTCGGATCTCGTGGCACCGGATACGGCTTCCGGTGGCGGCGTTGCCTCGATCTTCGAGTTTTCCAATACGTTTGATGCATGGCTCAAAAAATGGCGGGCATTACTGGCCAATGACTCGCGAACCAATGCTGCAATTCAGGCTGGTATGTATAAGAGCAATCCGGTTTTCATACCCCGCAACCATTTGGTTGAAGAGACCATAAAAGCGGCCGAGACCGATCTTGATTTTGCTCCATTTCACGCACTCGTTGATGTCCTGGCCAAGCCGTTTGATTTTGATCTTGAGCTTGTGCGTTACGCGACACCACCACGCCCGGAACAGCGTGTGCGACAGACATTTTGTGGTACCTGAATGACCCCATTTTCATTGCGTTCGACGGCCGTGTCTTTTGGCACTTTCTCGAAACCCCGTTCAGTGATTAACTGTTTGAATAACCCGCCAAATAACTCCAAACCCCTCATGTTTTGAAGGAATCCAAGATGCGTCTAACCATACTGATATTGATTGCAGGCATCGTCGCCACAACCACGGCCCGGGCAGAAGAAGACCCCTATCTGTGGCTCGAAGGCGTAGACGATGAAAAAGCCCTGGACTGGGTGCGCGCTGAAAACCAGTCGACGGCTGAGCGTCTTAAATCCAGCCCCCTTTTCGAGGAACTGTATAGCGAGGCAAAGGCCGCATTGAACTCGACTTCCCGGCTTCCCAACGTCTACCAGCAAGGAGACTGGCTATACAACTTCTGGAAAGATGAAACCAATCCGAGGGGAGTGTTCAGACGCACTACCCTGGCTGAATTTACTAAAGACAAGCCTGAATGGGAAGTCGTCATTGATATCGACGCACTGAGTGAACAAGAAGGCGAGCAGTGGGTATTCAAAAGCATGGACTGTCTGCCGAAGCATCCACAACATTGCCTGGTGCATCTGTCACCGGGCGGCGGCGATGCCAGCGTCACCCGGGAGTTCAATTCCATCGACAAAACATTCGTAAATGGCGGGTTTTTCATACCCGTTTCAAAGGGCGGTAGTAACTGGATTGACGCCAATACCCTGTTTGTTTCGACTGATTTTGGCGAGGGCTCCATGACAGCATCCGGTTATCCGCGCATCGTCAAGCGCTGGAAACGCGGCACACCTCTTGCTGAAGCAGAACCTGTACACGAGGGCCAGGTAGATTCGATGTCTGCTTATGCGTTTCGTATGCGCTCAGCTGGCGATGACATCGACATGGTGACCGAAAACAACACATTCTGGACCACCGAACGTTACCAGTTACTCAAAGACGGCAAACATCGCCTGGACCTGCCAGCCTCGGCCGCTGTCAATGGTGCGTTCCAGGGCCGCCTGATCATCTCATTGAAACAGGACTGGCTGCGCGGTGACACCACCTACCCGCAGGGTAGCGTACTGGTCGCAGATACTTCGGCACTGCGCTCAGGCAACAATGGCGCCATCGATGTTCTGATCAAACCGGATAAAACTACCGTGGTGGAGGATGTGGACACCACCGATGCCACGATACTGGTAACGGTGCTGGAAAATGTTCGTGGCAAAATTTATCGCTACAGCCCTGGTCCGGAAGGCCAGTGGCTGGTCAGCCCGGTGAGCTTCCCCGACAACGGCTCTCTTGCGATCACGTCCACCGATGACGCCAGCGGAAATTTCTTTGCACGTTATGAGTCATTCACCAGTCCGCCCGCATTGTACTTTGTTGCGTCCCAGAACTGGCAACCACAAAAACTCAAGAACCAGGAGCCAACATTTGACGGCAGCCGCTACCAGACCGAGCAATATTTCGCGACATCGGCAGATGGCACCAAGGTGCCCTACTTTGTGGTTTTGTCCAAGGACATAAAACGCAACGGCAAGAACCCCACCCATATCTTTTCCTATGGTGGGTTCCGCAATGCCCTGACGCCGTCTTATTCAGGCTCTTATGAACAGCTTTACGGCGCTTATGGAAAGCTCTGGCTGGAACGTGGCGGAGTATTCGTTCTCGCCAATATTCGGGGTGGCGGCGAGTTTGGGCCCGCATGGCATGCCGCCGCGTTGAAAGAAAACCGCTTCCGTGCATTTGAAGACTTTGAAGCCATCGCGGAAGATCTTTTCAAGCGTAATATCACTTCTCCCGAACACCTGGGAATCGAAGGCAGGTCGAATGGCGGACTGCTGGTCGGTGCAACCATGACCCGCCGGCCGGATCTTTACGGAGCCGTGATCTGTGGTGTGCCATTACTGGATATGAAGCGTTATCACAAGCTCCTGGCCGGAGCCAGCTGGATGGCCGAGTTCGGTGACCCGGACATACCCGAAGAGTGGGCTTATATCAAACAGTACTCGCCGTATCATAATCTCAGGGAAGGTGTTGATTATCCACCGATATTTTTCTTTACGTCAACAAGAGACGACCGTGTTCATCCGGGTCACGCCCGTAAAATGGCTGCCAGGCTGAAAGAACTGGACCAGGGAGTGTGGTATTACGAGAATCTTGAGGGTGGACACGGCGGCTCCAGCACCAATGACCAGATGGCTTATCGGTTGGCACAGGCATACACGCATTTGTGGACCCAGTTGAAATAAACAGGGAGCTGCCGGAACCGTCAATCCCCGAATTCAGAACCGGTCCCAGACCGGTGTAACCTGGTTGGGCAGCGCTGGAAACACCCCCAGTTCTGCCCAGGGTTTGCCCGGCCCATGAAAATCTGAACCGCAGGAGGCCAGCAGGTTTTTCTGCACACATAACTGTGCCATGTCCCTGGTTTGATGGGGCAATTGCTGCCCGGAAACAACCTCGATGCCCTGCCCTCCGGCGTCGATAAAGTCATCCAGCATTCTTTTCAGCTTGGTACGTGTCAGCTTGTACTTCAGCGGGTGCGCCAAAACGGCAATCCCATTGGCCTCACGAATCCATTCAATCACGCGTGGCAGAGAAGCCCAGTGCTGCCGCACATCACCAGCTTTGCCATCTCCCATGTACTTCCTGAACGCAGCATTCATGGAAGTAACCTTGCCGATATTGACCAGGTGGCGGGCGAAGTGGGGCCGACCTATGTAAGTCCCTTTTGACAGGGCCTGCGCACCAGCAAAAGCATCATCGATGCCTTTCTTTTTAAGATTTTCACCAATGCGCTGAGCACGCTCAAAGCGTGCCGCAGACTGGCTTTTTGCAGCCGCATCCATGGCCCCGTTGTCCAGGCAAATATTCAGGCCCAGCACGTGGATACCGGACGACTGCCAATGCGTAGACAACTCAATGCCGGCAACAAGGCGGATTTTGTTATAGGTCTCCGGTGGTTCACGATAGGCATCGATGGTGTCATGATCGGTGACCGCAAGCGTGCCCACACCCTGATCAATTGCGCGTAGAATAAGCTCGTCCGGCGTCAGTGAACCATCTGAAAAAGTGGTATGAGAATGTAAATCGAAAATCATTGGCGCCCCTTGGTTATTAAAACCAGTATGACGTATTTGACTTAAAAGTCGATCAGGATAATTTTTCCGGTAAAATTTTCAGCAGTATTTATAGTCAGTATCTACCTGGCAAAAAGGATAAATTCATATTATGAAGCGTGATCATCTTGTGAAGTGGGCAGGTGGCCGGCAGTTTATCGGCTCTGGTTCTA